>JAYUYQ010000149.1:0-5504 GCA_043752435.1 Betaproteobacteria bacterium | reverse complement strand
AGGCGTTTCTCTGCTGCGGTAGGCGGCTGGCGGGATGTGAAAATACTGCCTGAAGCGCCGATTGAAGTAGGCTTCGTCCTCAAAGCCGGCGGCGCTGGCCACCTCCGACACCCGCAGCGTCGTGTGGGTGAGCAGTTCCCGCGCCTTTTCCATACGCCTGGAAGTCACCAGGCTGGTGAAGGTCTTGCCGGTTTCCTGCTTCAGCAGATTCGTCAGGTAATTCGGCGACAGGTTGGCTGCTCGCGCTGCTTTGGCAAGCGTAATGTCTCCGGAAAGATTTTCCCGGATGTAGCGCATCACGCGGGCAAGGGTCTGGGTGTGATGCCGCTGCTGTGCATGTCCATCGGCCAGGGACAGCGGTTGCTCGAACCGTTCACACACCGTGCCGATCAGCAGCGCAAGGTTGGCGCGGATGATGTCGCGCGAAAACAGGCTGCGGCGGGTATGTTCGACCATCATTTTTTTACAGGCGTTGCGCACGATCTCCAGGTCGGCGTCCCTCAGCACGAAATCCAGCGTGTCCTGGAACAGGAACGGCGCCAGCAGCGGGACCTGGGCAATCGGCACGTTTTCCAGTTCCAGCGGATCGACGTTCAGGGCAGGGAACAGAAAGCTCTGCTGGAAATTGATGACGTAAAAACGCGAATTTGCGGGCCGTCCACCCAGATGCACGCGGTAAGGCAATACAAACGCGAGCGATCCGGGCCCCAGTCGGTGCTCGGCAGCGCCGATGTAATGGCGCGTCGTGCCTTCGAGGTTGACCTGAATCTGGAAGAATTCGTGCCGGTGCGCGTGTTCGACGATCGGCTTGCGGCTTTCGTTGCGGATCCAGAAGTCGCCATGTATGGCGCGTTCGGCTGTCAGGTAAGTCTTGATCGTCCGCGTCATATGGCGTCCCGCCCGGCCTGGTGGCTGCCCGTTTCCACCGCGCCTGGCGTCAGGCCTTCGCCGCGATGGTCAGTCCAACGATATTGTTGTCCTTGATCGCCTTGGCGACCAGCCCCGAGGCTTTGACGTCTTCGATAAACGCGCTGAGATATTTTGACGCCGCGGCGCGACCCTTGGGCATGCCGGCGGCTTGCTGCACGGCGGTGAAACGACCGTCGAGGATACGCGAACCCGGCAGTTTAGCCTGATCGGAGACCAGGCGCGGGCGCAGGCCGGCCAGGGCGTCGAATTTTTCATCAACAAACCGTTTGAATGAGTTGTCACCACCCGGTTCTTTGATGAGTTCGGCATTTTTGATGGTGCGCGACAGATAGAGTTCATAAGCGGCCTTGTCCGGCACGATGATGCGGATGCCCTTGCTGTCGACTTCGGCGATGTCCTTGATCCCCGAGCCGGGGGGCACGAGGTAAGTTGAATCGATTTCGACATAGGCAGGGGTGAAATCGATTTCGTTCGCGCGCAGCGGTTCGGCGCCGAGGAAACCGACATCCCACACACCCTTGTTCGCGGCATCGGCCAGTGCGCCGGGATTCGGGTAAGGACAGAGTTCGATGGCGAGTCCGAGGCGGCGGCCGAGTTCCTGGGCGAGGTCATGCGCCACGCCGCGCGGCTGGCCGGTGGCGGCGTCGGTGCGGGTGAGCAGGAAATTGCTCATGTTCAGGCCCACGCGCAGTTTGCCGGTGGGCGCGAATTCGGAGCGGAGGGCGGCGGTCACTTCGGTCATGGCGGTCATCCGTCGTCAGCAAGTTGCGGAACGTCGGATTAAACACCGAACTGCGGCGGGTGTCACCCGCAACGCTGGCAGTGGAACAGAACGTGGACCCGGGGTCCGCGTTGCTGTTCCGCCACCCTTCTTATGCGGCTTCGGCGGCAAGGCCTGCACGCAATTGTCGCGCCGCCGCGACCATGTTGCGCAGCGCCTGCTCGACCTCGGGCCAGTCGCGCGTTTTCAGGCCGCAGTCCGGATTGATCCACAGCCGTTGTGGCGGAATTACGCGGCAGGCGCGGTCCAGCAGGCGCAGCATGTCCTCCGTCTGCGGCACTCGCGGCGAGTGAATGTCGTAGACGCCGGGGCCGATGTCGTTCGGGTAGCTGAATTTGCCGAAGGCGTTCAGCAGCTCCATGTTCGAGCGTGAGGTCTCAATGGTGATGACGTCGGCGTCCATCGCGGCGATCGCCGGCAGGATGTCGTGGAATTCCGCGTAACACATATGCGTGTGGATCTGCGTGTCGTCGGCCGCAACTGCCGCGGCCACCCGGAACGATTGCACCGCCCAGCCGAGGTAAGCCGCCCAGTCCCGTTGTTTCAGCGGCAGGCCTTCGCGTAGCGCGGGTTCGTCGATCTGGATCACGCGGATGCCGGCCTTTTCGAGGTCGGCGACTTCTTCGCGCACCGCCAGCGCGATCTGCAGCGCGGTCTGTGCGCGCGGCTGGTCGTCGCGTACGAAAGACCACTGCAATATGGTCACCGGTCCGGTCAGCATGCCCTTGACCGGCTTTTTGGTCAGCGATTGCGCGTAACGCGCGGTATCCACGGTCATCGGCTCCGGGCGCGCGACATCACCGTAAATCACCGGTGGTTTGACGCAACGTGAACCGTAGCTCTGTACCCAGCCGTTTTGCGTGAAGCAGAACCCCCATAACTGTTCGCCGAAAAACTCCACCATGTCGTTGCGTTCCGCTTCGCCGTGCACCAGCACGTCGAGACCCAGTGCCTCCTGGTGTTCGATGACCTGGCGGATTTCTTCGCGCATGGCGGCGAGGTATTGCAGTTCGCCGATTTCGCCACGCTTGTAAGCGGCGCGGGTGCTGCGGATCTGCGCAGTCTGTGGAAATGAACCGATGGTGGTGGTAGGCAGCGGCGGCAGTTGGAGGTGCGCCTGCTGTGCCTTGCTGCGTGCGGCATGCGGGCTGGTGCGGCGGTACGCTGCCGACGGCAATTGGGTGAGCTGGCTGCGCACGGCCTCATTGAGCGTGCGCGGGCTGCTGCGCCGTGCTTGCAGTGCGGCGTCGGCGGCGTCGAGTTCGACCTGTACTGTGGCAGTGCCTTTGTTCAGCGCTGCGCCAAGTATCCGCAGCTCGTCGAGTTTTTCATCGGCAAAGGCCAGCCACGGCCGGACTTCGGGGTCCAGGCGTTGCTCGGTCGCCAGCGATACCGGTACATGCAGCAGCGAACAGGACGGTGCAATCCACAGCCGGTCGCCGAGGGTATCGTGCAGTGGCTGCAGTGTCGCCAGCGCGCGCCGCAGGTCGGTGCACCAGATGTTGCGACCGTCGATGATGCCGGCGGACAGTATCCAGTCCTGTGGCAGCGTGCGCTGCCACGCGCCGAGTTGCTGCGGCGCACGCACCAGGTCGAGATGTATGCCCTGCACCGGCAGGCGCACGATGCAGGCGATGTGTTCATCAACGCTGTCGAAGTAGGTCGTCAGCAGCAGCTTTGGCGCACGGGCGGCGAGTATTTTGTAAGCGCGTTCGTATGCATCCAACCATGCGGGTTCGAGCTCCAGGCACAACGCGGGTTCGTCGATCTGCACCCATTCAATGCCCAGGTCGCGCAGGCGGTCGAGAATGCGGGCATAGGTACGGGCCAGACTGTCGAGCAGTTGCAGTCGGTCGCAACCGGCGACGGATTTGGCCAGGCGCAGGAAGGTCACCGGGCCGATCAGCACCGGTTTGACGGGCACGCCTGTGGCCAGCGCCTCGCGGATATGGTCGAAATACCAGTCGGGGCCGCCGTCAAATGGGGTGTCCGCCGACAGTTCCGGCACCAGGTAGTGATAGTTGGTATCGAACCACTTGGTCATTTCCAGCGCCGGTTGCGCGGCGTTGCCCCGCGCCAGTTCGAAATACTGCTGCCGTGTCAGGCCTTGCGGATCAAAACCGAAGCGCGCGGGCGGGCAGCCGAGCAGCACCAGCTGGTCGAGCATCTGGTCGTAGAACGAGAAATCGCCGACGGTGGTGTAACCCAGTCCGGCGGCATGCTGCTTTTGCCAGTGTGCGGCGCGCAGCTCAGCGCCGGTGCTTTCCAGCCAGGCCGTATCGGCTTCGCTGCGCCAGCAGGCTTCCAGCGCGAATTTGAGTTCCCGCTGCGCGCCGATGCGGGGATAACCGGGGATATGCGTGGTGACCATGGGATTGTCTGCCTAATGTGATAAATGAGTTGGTGAATGAGGCGTGGAGTATCGGCAGCGTCCGGCGTAGAATCAAACGATTAATTTTCAGAATACCTTGAATTAAATTCATATCAGGGATACAGCATGATCGAACTTCGCCACCTGCGGTCGCTGGCCGCCATCGCCGACACCGGCAAACTGGTGCACGCTGCGAGCCAGGTGCACCTGACGCAGAGCGCACTGTCACACCAGATGCGCGCGCTCGAAGAGCACTACGGCGCGACACTGTTCCAGCGCACCGGTGCCGGCCTGCGCTTCACGCCGGCGGGGCAGCGTCTGCTGCAACTGGCACGCGAAACATTGCTTGCCGTCGCTGATGCGGAGCGTGACCTGGTGCGGCTCAAGGGCGATACCGGCGGTGATCTGCGCATCGCACTGGAATGCCATACCTGTTTTGACTGGCTGATGCCGGTGATGGACGCGTTCCGCGAGCGCTGGCCTGAAGTCGAGGTCGATCTGCTCGCCGGGTTCCACAGCGATCCGCTGGCCCTGCTGCAAGGCGGCAAGGCGGAACTGGTGATCGGGTCGCAGAAGCCGCGCGGCCGCGATTACGTGGCACTGCCGCTGTTCCGTTTCGAAATTCTTGCCGTGCTGCCGGTGGAGCATCGTTTGCGCACGAAACGGCGCATCGAGGCGGCTGATCTCAAAGGCGAGACGTTGATTACCTATCCGGTGCCCGAGGAGCGTATCGACCTGATCCGCCAGGTGTTAAAACCGGCGGGTATCAAACTCAAGCGACGCACCGCGGAGCTGACGGTGGCGATTTTGCAACTGGTGGCGAGCCGCCGCGGCATCGCAGCGCTGCCGAACTGGGGTGTGCGCAACTATGTAGACCTCGATTACGTGATTGCGCGGCGGATTGGCGCCAAGGGTCTGTGGAGCGACCTGTATGCGGTGGTGCCGCGCGCGCTGGCAGGGCGGCCGTACGTGACCGAATTCGTCGACATCATCCGCAGCAAATGTGCCGCCGGATTGAACGGCATCGAGCTGTTGTAGGCGTCCGATGACTGCGCGTTACATCGCCCACCTCGACATGGACGCGTTTTATGCGTCGGTTGAGCTGCTGCGTTATCCCCAACTACGCGGCCAGCCGGTGGTGGTGGGCGGTCGACGCCGTGCTGCGCAGGATGATCCGGCTGATGCGGCATTCACCACGCTGCGCGGTTACACCGGTCGTGGTGTGGTGACCACATCGACGTACGAGGCCCGCGCGCTGGGTGTGTTTTCGGCGATGGGGCTGATGAAGGCGGCGAAACTGGCGCCGGACGCCGTGCTGTTGCCGGCGGACTTCGATTCCTACCGGCATTATTCGCGGCTGTTCAAGGATACGGCGCGCGCGATTGCGCCGCAGGTCGAGGACCGCGGCATCGACGAGATTTA
>JAYUYQ010000148.1:0-5545 GCA_043752435.1 Betaproteobacteria bacterium | reverse complement strand
CCACCATGCCGGGAATGCCGGCCTCGGTGGCACTGGGAATGTCCGGCGCACCGGCAAAACGCTCCGTGCTTGACACTGCCAGCGCGCGCACCTTGCCTGATTTCAGTTGTGCATAGGCCGTCACCGGCGACAGAAAGGAAATCTGTGTTTCACCGGACAGGATGGAGGTCAGCGCGAAACCGGCGCTCTTGTACGGGATGTGCTGCACATCGGCCTTGGCGACCTGCTTGAACAGTTCACCGGTGAGGTGGCTCATGGTGCCGTTGCCGGCTGAGGCGTAACTGAGGTTGCGCTGTTTCGACAAGGCCACCAGTTCCGGCACATTTTTCGCTGGCACCGAAGGATGCACCACCAGCACCGTGACGCCGGTTGCCGTTTTGGTGATCGGCGCGAAATCCTTCAGCGGATCGTACGACAGATTTTTATACAGCGACACCGCACTCACCATCGGACCGGCGTGGCCCATGACCAGCGAGTAACCGTCAGGCGCCGACTTGGCCACCACCTCTGCCGACAAGGTGCCGCCGGCGCCGGCGCGGTTATCCACCACCACGGATTGCTTCCAAACCTCGGTCATGCGCTGGCCGATGTAGCGCGACAGGTAATCCGCGGTGCTGCCCGAGCCCTGACCCATGATACGAATCGGCTTTGACGGAAACTTGTCAACCGATTCCGCAGCCAGTGCCGGACGCGCGATCAAAACCGCGCCTAATATCGCACCCAGCATCGCGCCCTGCACTGCCAGTTTCAGCTTACGCATGTTCACCTCACCAGTTTTATTTTCAGCCATCTCAAAGCCCCGCACGCTGTTGGTATGACAGATCCATGTATTTTTCCGGCGCGCCCTTGGGCAAAGCTAAATCTTCAGCCTGCCAGTACACATCAATCACCTGCTGCAGTCCGGCGGCGTCGATCACTGGCAGCGGCTTTTTACCGAAGGCATCAAAGGCGCGACTCGCCAGATCCGCAGAAATGTTCAGGCGTTGCGGCAACAGGGTGATGGCCTCGGCCTTGTGTGCGGGATCGCGCAGCCAGTGGCAGGCACCGCGGAAGGCACGGATGAAGGCAACCAGGCGATCACCATTCAACGCCGCCCACGACCGCCGCGACGCCGCGATCGAACCGGGGTAGGTCGGAAAAAATGTGGTGGTCGCACCCAACGAGCCAAAACCCGCAGCAATGAGGTTGCGGTCAAAGGGCGGATTCAACCAGCTCGCGATGGCGCGGCCGCTTTTCAGCGCATCGAAGCGCTCCTGCGAACCGCCGATCTCAAGAAAGTTGTAATCGGTTTTGCCCATGCCGTTTTCCAGCAGCAGTTTGCGCAACAGCAACGCATATCCGGTGTTGGCGCCGTCCACCGCGATGTCACGGCCGCGCAGGTCTTTTAATGTTTTGATGCCGGGCGCGACGACCAGCGACAGCTCGGGGGCGTGGCCCTGGGCCATCACGATGCAGAGATCGCTGCCGGTTTCGACGGCACGCACCACATGGTCGGACTGCTGGAAACCGATGTCGTAACCACCACTGCGCATCTGTTCCAACTGGTGCGTCGAAGAACCGGTCAGCGTGACATCGACGGCAACACCTTCATTGCCAAACATGTTGCGGCCCTGCGCGACATACAGCGGCCACGTATTGACGCCCTCGGAAATAACCGCCAGTCTTACCGGCGCAGAACCTGCTGCGGACATGTCCCCTCCGTCGTCAAGCATCCGGCAAACGGTTCGCAAACCGTTTGCCGCTGATACCTCCCCTCTCCTTTCGGAACAAGGGAACACTTGCCGCGAAGCAGAGTGTCGGGGGTGAGGGATCAACATGGAACGCTTAATTCGATAATAAGTGAGAAGTTACAAATGTCGGCACTCCCCCGAGCTGCCGAAACCACCACCAAATCGCCGGGAATCGTAGCTCTGACCCAACCAATAGTCAATCATCCATGCCGATTGGTTGAAATTATTCAGGTTCGACCAATCACCCGGATATCGCACCGCACAAGAGGTAAAACTACGGTGTTTCCGGATACTGACGCTGTTCTATGGTTTGAAATCCTCCTGATTTAATGAACCAATTGACCGAATTGGTCAGGCCATGCACAATCCGCGCAACCCGGTAACCCCCATGACCACCATTCGCCGTTCCGACCCCACTCCACCCCGCCGCAGCGGCAAACGCGACGGCACGCAGGAAATCCGCGCCTTCCTGCTGGAGGCCGTCGCTCAGGGTGCTGTCGGCCCCGGCGGCAAGCTGCCCACTGAGCGCGCACTGGCGACGCGTTTTGCGCTGCCGCGCAATACCGTGCGCAAAACATTGGCGCAGCTCGAAGCCGAAGGCGCAATCACACGGCATGTCGGACGCGGCACCTTCCTCGCCGACACCGGCGGCTTTCCCGCCGACAGCATTACCCACACCAGCCCCGCCGAACTGATGGAAGCGCGCATGCGGCTGGAACCGGCGATGGCGGAACTGATTGTCATCAACGCCACGCCCGCTGATTTCGAACGCATGGAGACCTGCCTTGATCGTGCCGAGCGCGGTACCACACTGGATGATTTCGAAGTCTGGGACGCCGCCCTGCATCAGGCGCTGGCGGCAGCGACGCACAACCGCTTCGTCACCCGCGTCTTCGACATGGCCACCGCAGTCCGCCACCAAACCGAATGGGGCAAGCTCAAAGACCGTGTGGTCACTCCGGAGCGGCGCATCAAATACCAGCAGGAACACCGCGCCATCGTCACCGCGCTGAAGGCGCGCGATGCTGAACTGGCCCGCGCCGCCATCCTTGCCCATCTTCAGCACGCGCGACGTAACCTGTTCGGGTTCTAAAGCGCCACCCCAGGCGGTAGACTGCGGGCATGGACATCACGCTCGCTTCCGCCACCGTCATCCTGTTGCTGGTGATGGATCCGCTGGGCAACATCCCGCTGTTTGTATCACTGCTAAAAAAAGTCCCGCCACATCGCCGCAACCGGGTCATCGTGCGCGAATGTGTCATTGCCTTCGCCCTGCTGCTGTTTTTCGTGTTCTTCGGTCGCTGGATCCTCGTTTTGCTCGGCCTGTCGGATACCTCGCTCAACATCGCCGGTGGCGTGATCCTGTTCCTGATTGCGCTGCGGCTGATTTTCAAGCATCCGGAAGGCGTGTTCGGCGCCGATGACATCACCGCCGAACCTTTTATCGTGCCGCTGGCGATTCCGTCGATTGCCGGCCCATCGGCCATCGCCACCGTGATCCTGCTGGTATCACGCGCCCCCGATCGCATCATCGACTGGATCCTCGCCCTGCTCATCGCCAGCGTGGTTACGCTGATACTGTTGCTCGCCTCCGGGCGCATTGCGCGCCTGCTCGGCACCCGCGGCCTCGCCGCAATGGATCGCCTGATGGGCCTGCTGCTGACCGCAATTGCCGTGGAAATGCTGCTCAAAGGCATCGAGAGCTTCGTACGCGGTCTCTGAGCACAGTCCACCGCGCATTTGCAAAAAATCGCCCGAAAAAGTCTTGACAGCCCGATTTAACAGCATGTTGATATCTTGCGTGACACAACGCTGCGCAATGACCTGCAAAACATCGCAGCCAATGTCAACATCTCATTAATGCGGACAGACAGCACAGGGGCAAACACTCGCTAAGTGATTGACGCGAATAGGCTTTTATCAGTACTTTTTTGCCTCATCCAAGCCATTGTTTTTACAGGAAAAAAAGGCATTTTCCCAGAGGCATTTTTTTAGCCGTTTTGATAGCGCCCGTTCACATCACGACCCGCAGATTGTAATAACCCCGACAGGACCCATTTTTCCGGGACATGCTGTAAAAAATCATTCACAATTTCTGTGGATATGTCTGTGAACAACCGCAAAAATCCGCGTATGAACCTACGTTACGCCCGGGACCACGTTAGATTGCCTATTTTTTCAGCATGCGCGCGCGTTACGGCCCAAGTCATCGGACATGCTGGACTGTGTTGATCGCTCGCTACACGCTGATCGCACTGGGCCTGATCGCGGCATTGGGACTCAGCGCGGTTGCAAACGCTGCGCTTGCAACGCCATTCACCATCGAGAGTCGCAACGCAATCAGCGACTTGGCGGCGCAAACGCATACGACTTCTGAACTGGCATTGCAGTTAAGCGTCGCCAATATCGACCGCTGGGACGATGCCGAAGTCATAACGGCATTGCGCACCGCCGCAAACCTGCTCGCGCAATGCGAAATCCGCATTACTGGCGCCGATTTGCTGCGCATCAGCGTGCCGGATAGCCACCGTTATTTCGATACGCCACGCTCGCGCGAACTGGCACTGGCGCTGGCGTTGCCCAAACCCACGCTGTATTTCACCGCAGGTACGCGCCAGGTGCCGGCCTTCGACGCCGAAGCCATCGGTCGCGGCAACAGCCGCACCCGCCCCGAACTCGAGGACACGGTGTGGATCGCCCGCGGCGCGCGCGACCTCGGCCAGGTCATCGCCCACGAACTGGCGCATGTGCTGATGGACAGCGGTGCGCACGACAACACACCCGGCAACCTGATGGCGGAACAGACCTCGCCGCAGCACACGCAACTGAGCGCCGCACAGTGCGCGCAGATGCGTAATACCGGCGCACGCAACGGCCTGCTGCGGCCGGGCTTAGACTGAACGGCACGCCATGCATGAACTGTCCCACAGCAGCAGCCCCGCCCCTGAAGGGCCATGGAATCCCGGACTGCAATCGCAGATCCCGAAGGATCTGCTGCCGCTAACCACGCTGTATCGCCCGGAAAACGTGCTGACCACGCTGCGCCAGGCGCGCGAACTCGCCGACCTCACCGGCCTCGCCGCGGAAGACCTGGTGGTGTTCCGCCCGGAACGGCTGGTGGTGCATGAACTGCTGGTGCAGGTCACGGCGGATTTCAGCGTCGATGACGGCCAGAAAACCGAAGACCTCGGCATCAACTTCCGCCGCATCACCGAAACCATCCTCACCCGCCATATCGCGCCGCACATGGCCGAAATCCGCGACGCGCATGATGCGCTGCGCACACAGTTGTTCAATACCGTCGCCGCGATGCTCGACTACGGCCTGCAGGATGCCGCGCCCACGGCACCGCCGCGCACCGGATTCTGGTCGCGGCTGTTTCACACTGCAGCGCCGGCACCGGTCGAAGAAGCCGAAGCCTGCGACCTGCGCGCCATTCGCCGCTGGGACGCGCAGGCGCAGAGCACCGGCGATCCCGTGCAACGCACGGCTTGCCTCGCCCTCGCACGCGTCGCCTCTGCGATGCACGCCCGCCACGGCCGCATCTGGGGTGATCGCGGGTTGATCACAACCGTGGCCACCGACCTTGCCGCCAATGAGTACGGCAGTGAAGAAATCGGCCGTCTGATCGAGCCTTATGTACAACAGGCGGCGCAGGCCGAAGGTTTCCGCCTGCTGCCGGCGCAGGCGCAACCGGTGGTGATGAACACCAAGGGCGCTTCCGCCGCCGGCAAAAGTACCCTGCGGCCATTGCAGCGCGCGCTGGCGGCGCGCATCGGCGTCAGCTGGGATGATTTCGCGCTGATCAGCCCGGA
>JAYUYQ010000147.1:0-5553 GCA_043752435.1 Betaproteobacteria bacterium | reverse complement strand
TCAGCATGTCTACCACACGCGAGGCATTGACCAGAATCAATGCCAGCTCCGGCGCTTCCGGCAAGGCTTCAATCGAAGGCCAGCATTTCACGCCGCCGATTTCCTGGTACTTGGGATTGATCGGGTAGAGCTTGCCTTTGTAACCGTGGCTCAGCAGATGTTTCAGCGGCTGGCCGCTGATAGTCACGAAGTCCTGCGAAGCGCCGATGATGGCGATGGATTTGGGATTGAAAAAACGTTCGATGTCGGTACGCATGAAGTTGCCGGTGTAAATTTTAATTTAGGATTTTTTATTGCGAATCTTGTGGGGCGATTTTTAGTACGAAAGTGCGTTGTTACGAAACTGCGGCGCTGATTATACGCCGCGGATTTTGTGTTTTAACCGCATGCTATGATGGTTTGCATCCCCGTCAAGACCATATTATGAGCGCCACCGCCGCCACCGTTTTACCGCCGCGCACCTTCCGCGACGTCTGGCTGATTTCCGCCGGCCACGGCTTGACCCACTGGTATCCCGCAACGTTTTACGTGCTGCTGCCACTGATCGGCAAAGAGCTCGGCCTCTCCTATACGCAGATCGGTTTTCTGATGAGCGCGCAGCACCTCGCTGGCGCGCTGTCCAGCCTGCCCGGCGGCATGCTGGTCGACGCTATCGGAAAGAATGGCTACATGATGGCCGCATCGCTGTTCTGGGTCGGCATGCCCTACGCGCTGATGAGCCTGACCAACAGCATGTGGATGCTGGTGGTGTGCGTGATGCTGATCGGCATCGGCAACAACCTGTGGCACCCGGCGGCGATTCCAACGCTGGCCCATCGCTATCCGCAGCGCAAGGGTCTGGTGCTGTCCTTCCACGGCATGGGCGGCAATGTCGGCGAGGCGCTGGCGCCGCTGGCCGCCGGCACGCTGCTGGCGTGGTTCAGCTGGCGCGAAATGGTGGTGATCAACATCGTACCGGGGCTGGTGATGGCGACGCTGATCCTGGTGATGGTTGGCGCACTGGCCAAAAACCGCGCGCATGATGGTGCAAAAAACACACAGCATGACGTCAACGCCGGTAGCGGCCAGGGCTGGGACATGCGCCGTTACCTGCAAGATCTGCTGGGCCTGCTGCGCGACCGCACCCTGATGCTGATTTGCGTCAGCGCCGGTTTTCGCACTCTGACCCAGGTCGGCCTGCTGGTGTTCCTGCCGGTCTACCTCGCCTACGAGCAGGGCTACTCGCCGATCGCCGTCGGCGTGTGCATGACCGTGCTGCAGGTCGCCGGCATGATCGCCGGGCCCTTAGCCGGCCACCTCTCGGACAAGGTCGGGCGGAAGAAAGTCATCATGTCGAGCATGCTGGTGTCCGGCCTGATGATCATCGGCATGGTATTGGCGGGCCAGTCGTTCGCGTTCATTGTATTTGTCGCGCTGGTCGGGTTTTTTCTCTACGCCATGCGCCCGGTGATGCAGGCCTGGGCGGTGGAGAACACGCCGCAGCGCCTCGCCGGCACCGGCGTCGGCCTGCAGTTCACCATCCTCGCCATCGGCGGCAGCATCGCGCCGGCAACGTTCGGCATCATCGCCGACACTTGGAGCGTCTATGCGGCCTTCTACTTCCTCGCCGGCACCATCATCCTCGCCAATCTGCTGGTGATGCTGGTGCCACCGTCGCGGACGGACGCCACCGCATCATGATTTCCGGTTGGCGCCCGACCGGCGATGTCGAACTGGTCGCCGGCACTCCCGCCGGCGGCGGCCAGGACCGTCCGGCACGGGCTCTGATCAGCATCCTTGAGGCCCAGCAACGGGTCGGACAAGCGCTGCGCCTGACCAACATTCCCGGCAAGGGCGGCGGCAACGGCTGGGATTACCTGCGCAAGCACACAGGCAATCCCCACGTGCTGGCAATCAACTCGCCGACCATCATCACCAATAAACAGCTGGGCGTTGCCGATTTCGACCACGCCGCGCTGACGCCGCTGGCCAACCTGTATACGGAATATATCGCCTTCGTGGTGCGCGCCGACTCGCCGATCCGCAGCGGTGCCGACTTCATGGCCCGGCTGGCCGCGGACACTGCCGGTTGCCGCATCGCACTGGCGACCGCTATCGGCAACATCAATCACATGGCGCTGGCCCGCGTCACGGCGCATGCCGGCGGCGACGTCAAAGCATTGCAGATCAATGTGTTCGACTCCGCGCTGTACGCCGTGGCTGATGTGATCGAGCACCGCGCGGAGGTCGCCGCCATTACAGCGGTCAGCGCAGTGAAAGCCATCTCCGCGGGGCAGGTGCGCGCCTTCGCCGTATCGGCACCGCAACGCTTGCCCCGGCTGTATGCCGAGGTGCCGACCTGGACCGAGCTTGGGGTGGACTGCGTCATCGGTACCTGGCGCGGCGTGATCGGCGCCGCGGATTTGACCGCCGCGCAGATCGCGTACTGGGATGGCGCGCTGCGTGCCGCCACGGCCTCAGCAGAATGGAATGCCGCGCTCACCGAAAAATACTGGGCCAACACTTATCTGGGCGGTATGGAACTCACGGCATTTCTGGATCGCGAGCGCGACGTCATGGGCGCGCTGTTACGCGACCTCGGTCTGCTGTCCTGATCGCCGCCCCGCCGTGGCTCACGGAGCCGCCACTCAGGAATGATGTAAGTATTTGTTTTTATTGAATTATTTATCAATTCCTGGTGTGTTATCCTTGTCGCCCCCTGCAGCAGTCTGCTGCACCTGCACGCATCACCATCGGAGTTGGCCGCAATGAAAACCGAAGTCCATGTCCACGGCAGCGTTTTTTTATGCAAAGGCGTGCGTCTGGCGCAGGTCGAACTCGCGTTGCGTCCCTGGCTGGATTACGTGGATGCCGACCACCTGGCCGATGCGAAAAGCCTGGAGCGCGAAGAGACGGGCATTGTTTATGACGCCGGCGAACGCGTGGTCAGCATGTGCTGGACTGGTGATGTCGGCCGCAGCTTCCATAACAAGTTGACGGAAGCCTGCAACAACCTTGGCCCACTGACAGAATACGCCTCCGAAGTGGAAGTGACCTATTACCCGGACAGCGGCGAAGACGAGTTCTACCAGTTTTTTGTCGGGCCCTCGCCGGAAGCCATCCACGAATTCCGCCGCCAGTGTGTGACCGAAGACATCAATCACATGCTGTCGCGCCACCTCGGCAAACCGGAAGTCGAACAGGTCACAGCGCTGGTGAGCAAAATGTTCGATGCGCACACGCCGCAGAAAACAGCAGGCGATGCGCCGGCCGCAACGACCAGCACGTCCACGGTCATCCCGCTGTATCCGCGCAACCGCCACCTGCATTGAAACTGGTAACTGGGGATTGGTGATTGGTGATTGGTGAAAAACTGAAAAACCGGTTTGCTGCTTAGTCCGGTTTTTTGGGGTCGCTGAGGCGGAACGCGGGCATGCGCAGGCTGAAAAAAATCGCCGCGAAACGGATCACCACAATCGCCGCCATGCCGGCATGTCCTGCTGTCAGGCGATCGAAGCCCGCGTCCTGCAATAACAAATACACAATGATGCCGGCAATCGCGGCGGTCGCGTAAATCTCCCCGTCACGCAGTAGCAACGGAATCTCCGCGAGCAGCATGTCGCGAAACACACCACCGGCCACGCCCGTCATGGTGCCAAGGATCACCACCACGATGCCGCCGTAACCGGCGGTTTCAGCAATCCGCGCACCGCTGATTGCAAACAGCGCCAGCCCCAGCGCATCGGCAATCAGCAAAGCGCGCAGCGGCAGTTCGCGGAAACGCACAATCAGCAAGGTCAGCAGGGTCGCTACGAGTATGGTCCACAGGTAACCGGTATCGGCCACCCAAAACACCGGATGGCGGTCGATCAACAGATCGCGCAAAGTGCCGCCACCGATGGCCGTCACCGTGGCGATGACCAGCACGCCGAACCAGTCAAGGTGTTTGCGCCCGGCCGCGAGCACACCGCTGGCGGCGAATACCGCGACGCCCAGGTAATCCATTACGTGCAGCGGCGTGATGAGCAGGCTCATCGGTCGATCCTCGTTAAATCAATGACCTGCTCGCTTGTGCGCACGCGCATCATTTTTTCAACAATCCGTTAGACGCGCTTCTGCAGCGCGTCCTTGCGGAAGCTGATAGTGGCTTCGGGATCGACCTTGACATGGATGATCGCGGGTTTGCCGGCCTTCAGTGCATCGCGCAGCGCATCCGCGGTTTCGCCCGGCGCCGTCGGGTGGTAACCATTGCCACCGGTGAGTTTCATCACTTCATCAAACCGCGGGCTGTGCACATGGGCGCCTATGTAACGTTCCTGGTAGAAATCGCGCTGGTAGGCGATCTCTGAACCCCAGGTGCCGTTATCCATCACGATGCCGATCGCGGGAATGTTGCTCGCCACCGCAGTCGTCATCTCACCCATGGTCATGCCAAAACCGCCGTCACCCATCAGCGAAATCACCGCGCGGTGCGGTGCGGCGACCTTGGCGCCGATCGCAGCCGCGTAGGAAAAACCGACCATGCCGCAATCGAGCGGCGTCAGCAGGGCAGGCGCCTCGTAACACGGCAACTGGTCCGTCGCCTGAAAACCGGTGGTGCCCGCATCCAGCGTAAAAATCGAATTGCGTGGCGCCGCCTTGCGCACCTCGGCGTAAATCACATCCGGATGCATTGGCGTGCCGGTTCGCGCGCCGGAAGCCTCGCGTTCCGCCCACAATGCTGCACGCGCCTTGAAATAGGTCTCGTTGCGTGCACGCCATGGCGCCGCGTCGGCGGGAATAGGCTGCATCACTGCAGCCAGACCGTCGATCACTGAACCCACATCGGCCGAGACCGCCAGCGCCGTCGGGAAATAACGCCCCAGCGCCATCGGATCGATATCGACCTGGATGATTTTTGCGGTCGGCGAAACATCGGTGTACTTGTAGAAGGTGGTGTTGAATCCCAGCCGTGTGCCCAGTGCGATGATCAGGTCTGCTTCGCGCATCAACGTGCTCGCGACAGGATTGCCGCGCGGGCCGACACCAGCAGCATGCAACTGGAAATCCATCGGCAGGATGTCGGCGTGTCCTGCGGAACTGGTCACGGGGATCTGCAGTTTTTCCGCGAGCGTGGCGAGTTTGCCGCTGGCGCGCGACCACTTGATGCCGGCCCCGGCGTGGATCACCGGCTTTTTCGCGGCAAGGATCAGCTTGCGCATTTCCGCCAGCGTTTCAGCGTCCGCTGCCGGCGGTTTGATATCCAGGTTCACGCGCTGCGGAATGTCGGCATCGATGCTGTGGTTGAACAAGTCGCGCGCGATGTTCACCACCACCGGCCCGCGCCGCCCGGAATTGGCAATGCGAAAGGCCTCGAGGATGAATTCGGGTATGCGTTCGGGCCGCGGCACCGTCATCACGCGTTTGGTCACCGGCAGGAACAGCGTGTTCTGGTCAATCTCCTGGAAGGCATCGCGCCCGAGATGTTCGGTGGACGCCAGCCCTGTGATCGCCACCACCGGCGAATAGGCAAACTTCGCCTGCGCCAAGCCCAGCACCATGTTCGCAGCGCCCGGTCCGGCCTGGCCGCAGATG
>JAYUYQ010000146.1:0-5595 GCA_043752435.1 Betaproteobacteria bacterium | reverse complement strand
CAAGGCCCAGCCCGCCTGACAGCGCCACCGCGAGGTTGGACAGGATGTCGCCGAACATATTGCTGATCAGGATCACGTCATGGCGTTCGGGGCGGGTATAGATGTCTGCCGCCATCGCGTCAATGTCAATTTCACGCAGGGTGATGTCCTTGTGCATCTTCGCCAGATCATAGGCCGGCGCCATAAACAAACCGTCAGTCATCTGCAGCACATGGCGCTTGCCGACAACAGTGACGCGTTTGCTGCGGCGCTGCGCGTATTCAAAGGCGACTTTGGCGATTCGCTCCGAGCCCTGCCTGGTGATCTTGCGCACCGACAACGCGACATCTTCGGTGGGCATGAATTCGCCGTTGCCCTGGAACATGGTGCGGTCGGAGTAAAAACCCTCGGTGTTCTCGCGCACGATCAGTGCGTCAAGTCCCCGACGCGCATCGGGCATACCGGCGCGGCTGCGCGCCGGGCGCAGATTGGCGTAGAGATCAAGGCGTTTGCGGATAGTACCGGGAATGTTGAGCCCGCCCTCGGCCAGCGGCGGATAATCGGTCATGCCGCAGGGACCGACGATCACACCGTCTGCGTCGATGGCCGCCTGCAGCGCAGCATCGGTCAGCGTGGTGCCGTGTGTGCGATGGCTCGCCATGCCGACTTCAATATCGGTAAACCGCAAGCCCAGCGAAAACTCCACATCCGCCGCCCTCACCACCGCCATCGCTGCCGCGATGATTTCCGGGCCGATATCATCGCCGGCCATGACCACCAGATTCATGATTGTCCCTTGCCTTAAAAAAACTTTTTGTTGAAAATTCGTTATTCAGCCTTGATGTTCGCTTCCTTGACCACCCGGGTCCAGCGCTGGTAATCCTTCTGGATGCGTTCACCGAACTTCTGCGGTGTGCCGCCGGTCTGCACCATGCCCTGGTCGCTGAGGTTTTTCTTCATCTCCGGCTCTTCCAGCGCCTTGTTGATCGCCGCATTAAGGCGATCAATCATCGGCTGCGGCGTGCCGCGCGGCGCCATGGTGCCGAACCACAATTCCACTTCATAGCCGGGCAGCGTTTCCGCCACCGTCGGCACCTCCGGCAGCGACACCCAGCGCTGCGCGGTGGTCACCGCCAGCGGGCGCAACCGGCCGGTCTTGAAATGCGGCACCACCGGCAGCAGGCTGCCGACAATGATCGGCGCCTGGCCCGACAGCAGGTCGGCCATCGCAGCACCAGTGCTCTTGTATGGGATGTGGATCATCTGGATCTTGGCCATCACGTTCATTAGTTCGGTCGACAAATGGGTCAGACCGCCGACGCCGCTGGAGGCGTAAGGCAGTTGATTGGGCTTGGCCTTGGCCAGCGCGATCAATTCCTTCAAATTTTTCGACGGCAGCGACGGATGGACGGTAACCACAAACGGTGTGATGCCGAATTCAGCGACCGGGATGATGGAATTGATCGGATCAAAAGCCGGCTTGTGCGTCGCCGAACTCGCCGAGAAACTGCCGGACATCATCATGATGGTGTAACCATCAGGCGGCGATTTGGCCACCGCCTCCATGCCGATGATGCCGCCGGCGCCGCCGCGGTTATCGACGACAAACTGCTGGCCCAGCGCCGCAGTCAGCTTGTTCGAAAACTGCCGCGCCGTCAGGTCGCTGCCCCCGCCCGGTGCGAAGGGCACGATGACGCGCACCGGCTTGGCGGGATATTGCTGCGCGAATACAAACTGGGGAGCGGTGCAAAGTACGCCGGTTGCTGCCGCGCTTGCGATCAAACGAATGACGGTTGCTGTCATGAAGTTCTCCTGGGTGGCTGAGTGGCATTGGGTAATGCCGCCTGCAGTAAGCAGAATGCCGTTTTTATGGACGTCTTTTCCGCCCGCAGTATTGCACAAGTTCCGGAGAGTGCGGCCGGCCGGCCGCGGCTCAAGCACTGCCGTCGCAAGCTTCCTCAGCAGCAGCAAAGCATAATAAATATATCAATAAAATCAATTACTTAAATACAATCGACAACATCTTACAGCCGATATTTTTCGATCGCTTTCCAGTCGATCTCGAACCCGAAACCCGGCCGATCGTTCATGTGCACCCGTCCCTCCTTGACCTGCGCGCGCTCGGTGAACATTTCGAACCACAGCGGATCGCGGTCGGCGTTGCCATGCGATTCCACACCGAAACCCAGTCGCGGGAAGGCCGACACCAGATGGCAATGCACTTCCGGCACCAGATGCGGCGCGATACGCACGCCCTGCTGCTCTGCGAGATGACTGACGCGCAGCGATTCGGTAAAGCCGGCAAAACGCGTCGCATCGAACTGCATGAAACCCAGCGCACCGCTGTTGATGAAATCGCGCGCAGTGAAACGGGTCATCTCACGCTCGCCATGCGCCAGCGGGATCACTGTATTTTTTGCCAGCACTACAAAGTCCGCGGGCTGCAGGTACCAGTGCAGCGGCTCTTCCAGCCAGTAGATGTCGAACGGTTCAACCGCATGCGCAAAACGGATGCAGTCTTCCAGATCGTATGCCGCGTTCATGTCCAGCATCAGCCGCACATCCTTGCCGATTGCCGCACGTGTCAGACGGATGCGTTCCACTTCCTTCTCGATCGACAGCCCGGCGGTTTTCAGCTTCACTGCTTCATAACCGCGCTTGACGAAATCCGCCAGTTCCTCGGCACACACATGCAGCGGTGCATCAAGTTCATAGTAACCACCGGTGGCGTAGGTAAACAACGGTTTACCCTCTCCTCCCAGCAGTTTCCACACCGGCACGTTAAAAGCCTTGCCTTTGATGTCCCACAAGGCGAGATCGATACCACCAATGGCGGCCATGATCTGCGGACGATCACCACGCGACATCGGCTGCGGCAAACCATCCCGTCCACCCATGCCAGTCGCCCGCGGGGAAGTAAGCGACATCATTTTGTCCCACACCGCAACCTGCTCCGTCGCATTCATGCCCTTGATGACTTCGCCGAATTTCTCAACATACTTGCAGATGTCCCTCATCGGCGAACCATGAATCTGACCAATACCCGTCAAACCATCATCGGTCTTGATCTCCACCAGAATCACACTCGAGCTGTGTAACTCCTCATGAGCTGTCCACAGCGTATGTTTGAGCTTGGCAGAAATGGCATGGGCTTTGACGGATGCAATACGGGTCACAGGAAAATTCCTTTACTAAATTAATAAAAATCAACAATCGGCACCACTCACCCCCCTTGTGAACCGCCGAGCAGCGCAGTCAGGCCGGGGGCTGTCGGCGAGGACTGTCTGAGCACTTGCCGAAGGCAAGGGCGAGTTCCGCGCCCCGAAGGAAGTCACCTTGGGTGGCAGCCGCCCGGTCTGGCGAGCAGCACAGGGCAGCCCGCAGGGCCGGTGAGCCGGGGCGGCTTTTCTTTGGTTACTTTCTTTGGCCGCACAAAGAAAGTGACCAGCCGCCGGGCTGCCCCCGGCGAACTGGCATTAACTACGTCGCCAAGTGGTGCCTTGCGGACCGTCTTCGAGGACTACTCCAGCCTCGAGCAATTCTTTTCGAATTCGATCCGCCTCAGCATAATTCTTTAGTGCTTTTGCAGTCGCTCGCTCCGCGATCAACTCCCCGACACTCTTAGTCATCCCTTTGAGAGTGACATCAGAGAAAGCTGTGGCTGTACTTTTACCTTTGGCGGTTGCGGTAGCCTCAACGATACGTCCCTGCAGGAACGCCCCGGGCTCACGCTGCAGCAACCCCAGCAATCCGGCCAACACTTTCAACAGTCCAGCATGCGCCGGCGAACGCGACTTGTTGACCTCATTCGCCAAATCAAACAACACCGCCACCGCCTCCGGCGTATTGAAATCGTCATCCAACGCCGCCTTGAAACGCAGCGCGTAAGCATTTCTCCAATCGACAGGAGCAGCAACAGCCGCCACACCTTTCAAAGAAGTGTATAGCCGACTCAAGGCCTGCTTCGCGTCATCCAGATGCGCATCGGAATAGTTCAGCGGACTGCGGTAGTGCGCGCGGATGATAAAAAACCGCACGACCTCAGGATCGTAGCGCTTTAGGATTTCACGCACGGTGAAAAAATTACCCAGCGACTTCGACATTTTTTCATTATCGACGCGCACAAATCCGTTGTGCATCCAATAATTGACAAAGGTGCCGCCGTGCGCGCCTTCGGACTGCGCGATCTCATTTTCGTGATGCGGGAACTGCAGGTCCTGACCGCCGCCGTGGATATCAAAATGCTTGCCGAGCAGCGCGCCCGACATCACCGAACACTCAATGTGCCAGCCGGGACGGCCGGCGCCCCACGGTGATTCCCAGGCCGGTTCGCCGGGTTTGGCGCGTTTCCACAACACAAAATCCAGCGGATCCTGCTTGGCGTCCGTTACCGCAACTCGTTCGCCGGCACGCAGGTCTTCCAGCGACTTGCCGGACAATTTGCCGTAACCATCGAACTTGCGCACCGCGTAGTTCACGTCGCCGTCGCTGGCCTGGTAGGCATAGCCGCGGCTCTGCAACAGGCCGATCATGTCGAGCATGCCCGGTACGTATTCGGTGGCGCGCGGCTCGGCGTTCGGTTTCTGCACGCCTAGCGCCATGGCATCCTCGTCCATGGCGCGGATGAAACGTTCGGTCAGCGCCGCTGTCGATTCATTGTTCTCCTGGGCACGCTTGATGATCTTGTCGTCGATATCGGTGATATTGCGCACGTAGGTGACGTCATAACCGGAGCTCCGGAGCCAGCGCTGCACCACGTCGAAAATCACCATCACCCGGGCGTGGCCAAGGTGGCAATAGTCGTAAACGGTCATCCCGCACACGTACATGCGGACCTTGCCGGGCTCGATGGGGGTGAAAACCTGCTTGTCCCGTGCCAGGGTGTTATAGATTTTGAGCATTTTCAGGTCGAGGAAAAAGCGGGGAGCGGGCGCGTGGGGAACCCCCCGAGGGGACTTCCTTCGGGGCGCGCAGTGACCAAGCGCACACGCTTATAAGAGTCTGATTTAACAAGTGTCGGCAAATCTTGAATCGTTGACAATGGCCGTGGTTTGGATTTTTTAACGAGTTGTCAAGCTGTCGGGCACCCTCGAATCCGCATAGTTGCGGCCCGCCGGACACCGGAATCTGGAGTGGAATCGCGGGTTTGGGAATCCCGCAAAAAGAGAAATTTGAATTAGCGGTTGTTCTTGGTAAAATCCCGAAGATTCAAGGACTAATGTCGTCGTCTTCAACATGAGTGCGACATCACTGTGGTTTCAACAACGACCTTCGGAATCATAGCACGATGACTTTCAAACCGGCCGCCGCCCGCTTCGCCACTATCCTCCTCTGCATGGGACTTACTGCCCCGGTGCTGGCACAGACTGACGATCTGCAGGAAGCCCAGCAACTGCTGAAACAGGGACAGACCGATCGCGCCATGGAGCGCGTCGAGCAGTATCTGAAAACCAAACCCAAAGATGCACGCGGCCGTTTCCTGCGCGGCATCCTGCTCACCGAGCAGAACAAACCGACTGAAGCCATCCGCGTCTTCACTGAACTGACGCAGGATTATCCGGAGCTGCCGGAGCCGTACAACAACCTCGCGGTGCTGTATGCCTCGCAGGGCCAGTA
>JAYUYQ010000145.1:0-5614 GCA_043752435.1 Betaproteobacteria bacterium | reverse complement strand
CGGATTGCAGATGGTCCGTTTTCCCGCTGACGAGTTGCCGACGTGTATCTGCATCCCTGCCCTGATCATCGGGATGACTGATTTGTCTCATTTTCAGGCCGAGGATTTCTTCCCTGTTATAGCCGAGCATCTCGCAGAACTTGCGATTGGCGGCGATGATGCGTCTGTCGAGATCGGTGCGCACAATGCCGACCGCGGCCTGCTCGAAAGTTTGTTCCAGGCGCACTTCCGCCTGCTTGCGGTCGGTAATATCCTGAATTACGGAGATGATGTGTGACGGTTGTCCGTCGGAACCCTGCACGGCAGAGATTGACACGTCGCACCAGATGGTTTTGCCGTCCTTGCGCAAATAGCGTCGCTCGCTGGTGTAACTGGAAATTTCACCGCTCGTCAGTTTTTTGTTGAGTTCGACTGCGGTTTCCTGGTCTTCGGGCAGCGTGACGTCGGCGGTACCCAAGCACATTAATTCGTCGCGTGTGTAACCCAGCATGTCGCAGAATTTCTGGTTGATCCGCAACCACGATGACGTGGGTTCACCGGGGCGGCGCAGGGTCATGCCCACGCCGGCCTGTTCAAACGAAGCGGTGAACAGGTCTTCGGCGGCCTTGTGTCCCGTCACATCGGTGATCATCGCAATGATGTAGCGCGGCTCGCCGCTGGCTTCGCGTACCAGCGACATCGAACGCGTGATGCGCAGCACGCTGCCATCCTTGCGCAGGTAACGCTTTTCAGCGTAGACATGCGGAACTTCGCCGCGCAGCAGCTTTGCAAGACGTTCGCGGCTGCCCTCTCGATCCCCGGGATGGGTGATGTCGTCGATTGCGCTTCTGGTCAGCAGTTCCTCGCGTGTGTAGCCGAGCATCTCGCACAGGCGATCGTTCACGGTCAGGTATTGACCCGCCGGCAATGTCAGTGCGATGCCGATTGCCGACTGGGCAAAAATGGCGCGGAAACGTTCCTCCTCTTCCTTGCGCCGGGTGATGTCCTCGACGACGCGGATCAAGTACTGCGGCTTGCCGTCCTCGTCGCGCGCCACCGACACAGTACGGTTGACCCAGAATGTCGTGCCGTTTTTGCGGATGTAGCGTTTTTCACCGGAGAAATTGCTGATTTCTCCGGCGAGCAGTTGCCGCCGCAGCGCCTGATCCCGGCCCTGGTCCTCGGGATGCACGATATGACCGGTGCTCATGTTGAGTATTTCGTCACGGCTGTAGCCGACCATTTCGCAAAACTTCTGATTGACCATCAGGTAGAGGTCAGCAAGCGAGGTGTGGGCGATGCCGACGGTGGCCTGCTCAAAAGTGGTGCGGAAACGTTCTTCCGCAGACTTTCTGCTGGAAATATCCTGGAACAATGTGACGAAGTAGTCAGGGGCGCCGTCCGGTTTACGCACCAGCGCGACTGACACAGTGACCCAGACAATCGACTGATCGCGGCGGATGTAGCGTTTTTCCCGGTACGGGTCGCGTGAGCCAACGCCCGTGATCAGTTGATTGCGGAATGCACTTGAATTATTGCGGTCGGCGGGATGCGTGACGTCTAGAAACGTGCGCGCCAACAGTTCTTCGCGCGGGTAACCAAGGATTTCGCAGGCCTGCGGATTGATTTCGATGAAACGACCGTCCAGGCTGGTGTGTGTAATGCCGATGGGCGCATGCTCGAAGGTCGTGCGATGACGCTGTTCGGTTTGCAGCGCATTCACCCGCAACTGCCGACGCTCCAAGGCGCCGGTGACCGCGGTGCCAAGCCGGCCCAGCCGGTCTTTAAGCAAAAAGTCATCGGCCCCCAGACGCATGACTTCAACAGCTTGTTCTTCATTGATGCCGCCGGAAATCAGGATAAACGGAATTTCCGTTTTTGATTCGTGCAGGATGGTGAGGGCGCGCAGGCCGCTGAAATGCGGCAAGTGGTAGTCGGAGAGCACGATGTCCGGGCCGGCGGCCAGCGCGGTACGAAATGCAGCTTCAGTTTCAACCCGTGTCAGGGCCAGTTCAAAACCCGATCTTTGCAACTCTTTTTGAACCAGCTCCGCGTCAAGGGCCTGGTCCTCGACGATGAGCACGCGCAGGCGGATGCGTTCGTTCAGCATATGCGGCCGTTCGACCGGGCCTGAACGGGGGTTGCCTGTAGCAGAAATGGCAGCTTGCGGTGCTTTAAAAAGCAGCTCATCGACACGCCCGTCTCCAGATTTTCGCGCGTAGGCGCAGATCAGTGGCGCTAGGGTAAGGTAAAACCGCGCGATTGTGGTGCGCCGCGACGGTTTTACAGGCCGCGGGATGGTGCGGAGACGGTCTTTGCCGGAAAAATGTCCACTATGTCTTTATTCGTGCCAGCCTTGTTTCGCTGGCACAACACCCTTCCTGGCAGGAACTGACTGGTCCTGCCTTCAATAATATGAACATGGGCAAGGATAATTGATTTTTTATTTAATAGGGGTGTGTGTCGTTTCCGCAAGTTCATAATTCGACACGGTTAAGCCGCAACGCATTGGTGACCACGAACACCGAGCTCAATGCCATTGCGGCCCCGGTATAGATCGGTGAGAGCAATGTCCCCAAAGCGGGGTACAGCACGCCTGCAGCAATGGGGATGCGAAGCGCGTTGTAACCCAAGGCGAACACCAGGTTTTGCCGAATGTTGCGCATGGTGGCGCTTAACAATACGGCCGCGCGCGCAATGCCGCTAGGGTCGCCTTTCATCAGGATTTGTAATCGGCATAATCGGTATGCATGAAACGGGCTGCAAATGGATGCTTTCAAGTGAACAGCGTGAGCCCGACCAAAGCTCCCACCGCTACGGCCGCCATCGCAGGAAGGCATCTGCGAAACAGACCGCTGCCGCCCACCACAAACGAGATTGCCAGCTTAAAAGCCACGTTTGCTGATACGGCAATCACGACCGCAGTCGCCACTTGGGCAATCGATAGCGTACCAGTGCCGTAGAGGCGCAGAGATGAGAGCGTGATCGCATCCACGTCGGTCAGTCCGGAAACCGCGGCGATTGCGTAAATTCCTTCGCTGCCGACCAGATCCACGAGCCATGCCGACAGCAGCAGCACCGCCGCGTATAGCGCGGCGAAGCCGAGGGCTGGGCGCAACTCGGATGGGTTATTGATGGACGGCACCGACAGCGGAGCATCCTTGCCATGGCGCCGGCTGCCGAATACGTATGTCGCACCGCCCGAGAGCAGAGCTACGCCCAGGACCGGCGCCACCATGATGAGTGCGGCGGGGGCCACGACCGCGGTGATGACGGCAAGCCGCAGCAGGAGCACGAGATTTGCGGCGATGATTACTGTCGCCGAAAGATCGGTACCCGCGCTCTGTGCGCGGGCGTAGCGCGAAAAAGACAGCGTGGTTGCGGTACTCGAAACAAGACCTCCGAAAAGCCCGAGCAGCAACGCCCCGCGGGCCGGGCCAATGACCCGCAGCGCCACGTACCCGGCGAGTGACACGCCACTGATGAGCACGACCATGAGCCAGATATGACGTGGATTGAGCACTGCATACGGCCCAAATCCGCGATCGGGCAGCAGCGGCAGCACGACGAAAGTGACGACCGCAAACTGCAGAATGGAAATGAGGTCGCGCCGCTCCAGACCGCGGGCGGCGCCGTGCAACTCCGCCTTGAAGTAAAGCAGGATCGTGACGAGCACCGCCAATATCACCGCCAGCCTCGCGTAGCCCGACATCACCATCACCGCCAGCAGGTAACATGTTATTACAGCCGCGATAGTGGTCGTGCCGGGATCCCGTTCGTGAAATTCCTCGTGATGGTGGTAGTAAGCGGCAATCATGGTGATCCCAACCGCGCCCAGTCCTACTCCGATGATGGACGGAGCGGAGAAAACGTCAGCGAGTACTGCTGCGGCAGCGCCTGCCAGGGCAACCAAGGCAAAGGTTCGCAGACCGCCCTTCGCCGTCGGGTTCCGCTCGCGCTCCAGGCCGATCAGCAGTCCGATCGCAAGCGCGGTCAGAAATTCGGGCAGGCGGTCGAGCCCCTGCTCAGCGAGCCAGTCGAGATTCATGGTTGTTGTGTCGCCTAACCCGGCCACTTCCAGTTGCGGATCTCGGGCAGATCCTCGCCATAGCGCTCGATATAGCGCTTGTGATCCATGAGTTTTTCCATCAATAGCTGTCGAACACCGGCGGCGCAATCGGCAAGCCCGGGCACCCGATTGATAACGTCAATGGTCAGGTGGAAACGGTCGAGATCGTTGCGCACCACCATGTCGAATGGCGTCGTCGTTGTCCCCTCCTCCTTGTAGCCGCGCACGTGGAGATTTCCGTGGTTGGTTCTCCGGTAGGTCAGGCGGTGGATCAGCCAGGGGTAGCCATGGTAAGCGAAGATGATCGGCTTGTCGGTGGTGAAGAGCGCATCGAACGCCACGCCCGAAAGGCCGTGCGGATGCACTTCCGTGGGCTGCAGGCTCATGAGGTCCACGACGTTGACCACGCGAACCCTCAGCCCCGGCACGTGCTGGCGCAGCAGGTCCACTGCCGCCAGTGTCTCAAGCGTAGGGACATCGCCCGCGCAGGCCATGACGACGTCGGGGTCGGCGCCTGCGTCGGTCGAGGCCCAGTCCCAGATACCGATACACGCGGCGCAGTGCTTGATCGCGGCCTCCATGTCAAGCCACTGGGGCTGGGGCTGCTTGCCGGCAACGATCACATTGACGAGATTGCGGCTGCGGAGGCACCGGTCGGTACAGTGCAGGAGCGTATTGGCGTCCGGCGGCAGGTACACCCGGATGATGTCGGCTTTCTTGTTGATGACATGGTCGATGAATCCCGGGTCCTGGTGCGAGAAGCCGTTATGGTCCTGGTGCCACACATGCGACGTGAGGAGGTAATTGAGCGATGCGATAGGGCGGCGCCAGGGAATTTCCCTGCTCGTAACCTTGAGCCACTTGGCGTGCTGGTTGAACATCGAGTCGATGATGTGAACGAACGCCTCGTAACAGGAAAACAGCCCGTGGCGCCCGGTGAGAAGATAGCCCTCGAGCCAGCCTTGGCAGGTGTGCTCGGAGAGGATTTCCATTACTCGCCCATCCGCGGCCAGGTGATCGTCGTCGGGCAGGCGCTCGGCGAGCCAGCTACGGTCTGTCACCTCGAACAGAGCCCCCAGGCGGTTCGAAGCCGTCTCGTCCGGACCGAAAACGCGGAAATTCCTGCTCTCCCTGTTGAGTTTCATCACGTCGCGCAGAAATCCGCCCGTGACGCGCGTTGCCTCGGCCATGGTGCCTCCCGGCCGCGCAACCGGCACCGCGAAGTCGCGGAAGTCGGGCATCTTCAGAGCTTTGAGCAAGATACCGCCGTTAGCATGGGGATTCGCGCCCATGCGCCGATTGCCCTTTGGAGCCAGCGCGCGCAACTCAGGCCGCAGGCGGCCGTCCTCGCCGAAAAGTTCCTCGGGCTGGTAACTCTTCATCCAGCGCTCGAGCAGCGCCAAGTGCCCGGGTTTCGTGGCGAGCTCCGTCAACGGCACCTGGTGAGATCGCCAATGGCCTTCAGTCTTCTTGCCGTCGACTTCCTTCGGCCCGGTCCAGCCCTTGGGGGTTGCCAGGATGATCATGGGCCAGCGCGGCCGTACCGGATTGCCGCCCGCTCTTGCC
>JAYUYQ010000144.1:0-30290 GCA_043752435.1 Betaproteobacteria bacterium | reverse complement strand
CGACGGACGTTCCTACCCGCCTGATTTCAGCCAAATTGGCGGAGCGTCTGGGGCAACAGTTTGTGGTGGATAACCGGCCTGGTCAGGGTGGAGCGTTGGGCACGGCCGTGGCCGCCAAAGCAGAGCCCGATGGTTATACGATCCTGCAGGTCGCGACACCGTTCGTGGTCAGTCCGCATGTCTACGGCAAGCTGTCCTATGATCCACTGAAGGATTTCGTTCCGGTCACGCAATTCGGCTCGGCGCCAAATGTGCTGGTGGTGCATCCGTCACTGCCGGCAAAATCAGTCAAGGAACTGATCGCGCTGGCTAAAAGCCAGCCAGGCAAGCTGGATTGGGCCTCTTCCGGCACCGGAGGTGGCCAGCACCTGTTCGGCGAGCTGTTCATGTCGCTTGCGGATATCAAGATTACCCATATCTCCTACAAAGGCAGCGGCGCTGCGGCTGCGGATTTATTGGGTGGTCAGGTGAAGATCGGTTTCCCCGGTATTGCCATCGCCCTGCAGCACCACAAAACGGGGCGCCTGCTGGCCCTGGCGGTGACTACTGCACAGCGCTCGCAGCAGATGCCTGAAGTGCCGAGTATTGCCGAGGCCGGGCTTGCCGGTTACGAGGCCACGTTCTGGATGGGCATGGCCATGCCCAAAGGTACGCCCAAAAACATCATCGACAAGTTGCAACGGGAAACCACAGCCCTGCTTAAATCACCGGAGATGGTGGAGGGATTCAAACGGGCAGGTACGGACGCGGCACCGTCCAATCCCGAGCAGTTCAGAAAATTTATCCTGTCCGAGTATGAGAAATGGGGCAAGGTCGTCCGCGCCGTGGGCATCAAGGCCTGAAGCAGCAGTGCACTGACAGCACTGAAAACACCGAAATAAAAACGCCGCCTGCGGGCGACGTTTTTTTGCACGTGGGCTCTTGTTCAGGCCGCGCTGCGCTCCGGCCACATCGCTGCCAGCCCGTCAGCATCGGTTGCCGAAACCGTGGTGCGGATCATGTGGCGGGGCTGATCCATCGGCCAGGGCCGGCCGCGATGCATCGTTGCCCGGTTGTCCCACATGATGACGTCACCGGGTTGCCAGCGGTGCTGGTAAATATGCGCCGGCTGTGTGGCAAACGCCGTCAGTTCATCGATCAGCCGCAAGGCTTCGCTGCGCTCCATGCCGTCGATGCCGCAAGTGTGCGAGGCGATGTACAGCGCGTCGCGGCCGTTGGCCGGATTGCGCCAGCGCATGCGCCAACACACTGCCGGCATGGCTGAGCGTTCGCGCTCGGAAGCAAGGTGCGGCGCGATTTTGCCACGGGAGTGCGCGTAATCATGCCAGGCGTATGCGTTGTCGAGTTTTTTGCGCATGACCTCGGGCAACCGCTCCCAGGTCAGGCGCATCGACGTGAATTGGGTCTCGCCGCCGGTTGTTGCCACGGTGCGTCCGGACAACACGGAGGTCAGTGCCGGCGGAATCTTGAAACAGCTGTCGGTGTGCCACAGCTGATTGGCCTTGGCGCGTAATTCTTCTTTGTGGCCGGGTGGCACCAGCGTGCCGTCGGGTTCGACGTTGGTCAGGATGCTGAACGGCGTGCCTTCGCCGCGCGACGCCGCCTTGGCGATTTCGAGTGGACCAAATTTGCACGAGAACGCCATCTGCAGTTCATTGGTGATCGCCTGTTTGCGAAACACCAGCACCGAGTGTTCTTCAAAGGCGGCGCGGACCGCGATGTAGACGGCATCGCTGCCCGCAACATCAGCCATGCCAGCACCACGCACTTCGGCGGCGAATCCAGGACCCAGTGGTATCAGTTCCATCAGCGCCTTCTCCTCAGACGGTGCGCGGCATTGCGCGGTCAAAAGATTTTACGCCCAGAGACGCTGTAAATTCTCCCGGGGTCACGATATGGAACGGCAGCGGCGGGTGGCGGCGGGCCAGCGCCAGCAATGCCCGGTCTTTACTCAACAGGTAGTGGGCGCCGGCGGCGGTGGCCAGTTCAAGAAATTTCTGATCATCGGGATCTGCGCAATCGGGCAGGGCGATGGCACAGGGTGTTTCCACCCGGCACACGACAGTCCGGTATTCGGCAATGCAGGTGGCCTGGTGACCGGCGTCCAGCGTCCATTTCTGCAATGGATAACCGAGCACGCGCACCAGTTCGGCTTCGCAATCTGCATTGATGACGATTTCGGCGTCGCCTGCGGCAACGGCAGTTTGCAGGGGTTTGATGCCCGGATCGGCAAATACCAGCCAGTCCAGCCAGACATTGGTGTCCAGCACCAGCCGCAGCATGATTATCCTGCCTTGGCCGTTGTCGGCTTCAGTGATTTCCAGGTCGAGGTTGCATAAGCGATCATTTCACCCTGGTCATCCACCAGTTCCGAACGAAGGAATGAAATACTGCGGCCATGGCGGATGAAACGTGCGGTGCAGGTCAGTCGGCCGACCTTGGCCGCTTTCAGGTATTGCACTTTCATCTCCAGCGTTGCTCCCGGGCCGCTGGTCCGGTGCAGAAGATGGCCCATCGAGATGTCGAGCACGAAAGCGCTGATGCCGCCGTGCAGCCCACCCTGCGGGTTGAACATGAAATCCTTCAGGTCGAAATTGATACGGCATTCGTCCGGGGTGTAATTCAGTTCGAGGCCGAACAGGCGCGCCAGAAAAAATTTGCCGAAGTCCTGTTCGTAAGTGGCCAGCGCCTGCTCAAAAGCCTGGCGTGCAACGGATTCATCCATGATCGTTAATGTCCAGTCGGGATTTGCGAAAGGCGCAATGCTAACACCGCAGGCCTTTGTTATATTTACCGCATTGGCTGTATCAAAAAAATCAACAAAGCATGAGGAGAACGAGATGCGAATGTTTTTGGGGAGAGTGTGCGCCGGATCACTTTGCGGAGCGCTGTCGCTGCTGTTCGCCGTCGGTGGCGTTCAGGCGCAGCCCGCGGGCTGGAAACCCGATCGTGTGGTTGAAATCATTGTCGGTACCGCACCCGGTGCGGCTCCGGATAAAACGGCGCGACTGATCCAGCGCCTGTGGCAGACGCGTGGCTTATACGAAGGCCCGGTCACGGTGGTCAATAAACCGGGCGGCGGCAACCTGATTGCCTGGAACTATCTTAACCAGCACGCCGGCAACGGCCATTACCAGATGATCGGCAATTTCAATGTGCTGATCAGCCGGGCGATCGGCCTGAGTCCGTACGCGCACACCGATTACACCTGGATCGCAATGCTGTTCGACGAATTTTTTGCGGTTTCGGTGCGCGCCGATTCTCCGATCAGCAACGGTCGTGACCTGACGGCGCGCCTGCTCAAGGACGCAGGTTCGGTGGTGATCGGTGTGTCGACGTCGATCGGCGGCGCCAATCATCTGTCGGCGGCGCTGGCGCTGCAGCGGGCAGGCGTTGATCCGCGGCGCGTGAGGTTTGTCGCCTTCAAAGGCAGTGCAGAATCGGTCACGGCATTATTGGGTGGTCACGTTGATGCGGTGTCCACAGCCGTGTCCGCAGTGGTGCCGCATGTGCGTAACGGGCAATTACGTACGATTGCGGTATCGTCGCCGCAGCGGCTCGGCGGCGCACTCGCTGCGGTGCCGACCTGGGTCGAGCAGGGCATCAAGGGCACCATGACCAATTTTCGCGCGGTAATTGCGCCCAAGGGGACTGATGCCGGGGCGGTGAAATTCTGGGAGTCGCGGTATGCCGAGCTCGCGGCGCAGGACGAGTGGAAAAAAGATCTCGAAGCCAACTTGTGGGCGTGGAATTTCCTCGATGCCGGCAAAACCCTGGCTGCAGTGACTGAATACGCCAGCGAAGTTGATGGATTGGTCGGTATTCTGGGATTGCGTAAATCACCCTGATCGCAATGCTGAAATATACCTATAAGTTATTGATTATATTAGTATTTTTATATTTATATCAACGTACTGGCAAGCGGAATACGGATTTGTCCTGTGCACTGAGCTGAGCCATCAGACCGGTTTCCCAGGCCAGATACTGCTGCATAGCGGCGCGGTTGCCGGCATGGCGGTCATGTACGAAAAACAGGTAGTCAATGCATTCACCGTCAGTCGGTATGTCCTCTGATGCCGCCGTCGGATTGCCGGCCTTGCTCCATGCCGCGGCGCCGCCGGCGTAGAAGCGAAAGTCGCTGAGCCCGGCATCATGCAATTCGGTTGCGGCGAGTCGCGCGATATCCATATCTTCAGCTGTAAATATGATCGGTGTTTTCGCAGTCTGGGCATCTTTGGCGATGCGAGTGCGTATGCTCCAGCGACTGCCGGGAATATGCGCCTTTCGGTGGGCCATGCTGGAGCCAACATCGAACACGGTGCAGGCTTTGGCATGGACTAGTTTTTTCAATTCATCAGTGCTGATCAGCGGCAAATCGGGCAGAGCCGGTTTGGCGGCAGACGCAGCGGCTAGCCGGGCGTTGACACCGCCTTCAAGCACATAGGCGTCGCAGCCCAGTTGCAGCAGCCAGCTGGCCACTACCGGTGCACGCACGTTCTCGCCGCCGTCGATTAATACAATGCGGGCATTGCGTACGCCCACCCACTGGTCAGTGGCCTGGATCAACTGGCCGCCAGGAGTGTGTTGCGCCCCAGGCAGGCTGCCGGTTGCGAATTCGTCGGGCGTGCGTACATCGCAGAGGTAAGTTGTGCGGTCAGGTTCCTGGAACCAGACGGCAACCTCGTTCGCAGTCACGCTGCGTACTTTAAAGCGTGTGCTCAGTGCCTGCGATGCCAGTTGTTGTGCTGGCAATGCCGCGGGATCGATCTGCTCAGGATATTGCAGCGTGGAACCATATTCCAGCTGCAAGTCGGACAGGTACCAGCCCTGGGTTCCGTTTTCCAGCGCATACACCGGGTTGGGCACGCCGAAATTGATGAGGGTCTGCGCGCCAAGGATGGAGCGAGTGCGCCCGGCGCAATTAATGATGATTTTTGTTTTTGGATTTTTGACCATGCTCGACACCCGGTACGGCAGTTCGGCGTTGGGGCAGCTGGTGCTGCCGGGGATGGTCATTTTGTGGTGTTCGTGGACCGGGCGACCGTCGAACAGCACGAAGTCTTCGCCCGATGCCTTCATCCTGACCAGATCCTGCGCCGTAATCCGCGGTGTGTTGTAGGCGTGTTCAACCAGTTCGCCAAACAGTTTACTGGGGACGTTGACGCCTTTGAATAAACCATATCCGGCGGCTTTCCAGCCGCGCGTGCCGCCGTCGAGAACAGTGAGGTCGGTATAGCCCAACGCAGAGAGGCGGGTGGCGGCGCGCTGCGCCACACCGGAGGCACCGTCATCGCAAAGTACGATGCGCGCGTTCTTGCGCGGCACCAGTGGCGCAATGCCGAGTTCCAGCCGGCTGTACGGCAGAGGAGTGGCGAACAGCAGGTGATCCTCACCAAACTCGCCGTCTTCACGGACGTCCAGCAGCGCGATTTCGCGACCGTCGTGCAAGGCATTCTGCAGTTCGGCGGGGGTCATGGAGCGGACTTGTGCCATGGATATACCTATCAATCGAATTGAGCCGCGATTATAGCTGTGGCTTAACAGTCATCGGATCAGCAGAGGCAGGCCACTGATGATCAGCAGCACGGCCACCAACCGCTTGAACGTCACATCGTTCAGCTTGGCGTGAATGCGGTTCCCGATGAAAACGCCCAGCGCCATCATCGGCAGCGCGACTGCGCAGGCGATCAATACATCCCGGGTAAATTCACCGGCGGCAATGTAAGCACCGCCGCGCAGAATACCCAGCGCGAACAGGATTGCGGCCACTGTCGCGCGAAACGCATCACGGCTGTGACGAAGGATATCGAGGTAAATGGCGAAAAACATGCCAGCCATGGAGCCGAATAGGGTGCCGACGAAACCGGCGAAGATGCCGGCCACCGGCGTAATGGCGTACATCGGCAAAGTCACCTTGCCCGGCGGTCGCCAGGTCACCAGCAACGCGTAGCCGCCGTAAGCCAGCACCACGCCGCCGAGGATGCGGGCCAGCGTGGCGGCATCGAGAGTTTTGAAAAAATACGCGCCGATTGCGACACCCAGTACGATCCACGGCAACAGCCGCCACAGGTCACGCCACACGACATGGCGATGGTCCGTGCGCAGTATCGCAATCGAAGAGAGCACGCCAAGGAAGGTCACCATTGGCACCACGGTTTTCAGCGACAGAATCCAGGTTAGCAGCGGCACCGTGATGCCGCCGAAACCCGCGCTGCCGCGGATGGCGTAGGAAATGACGATGATGAAACAAAAATAAAGCAGTTCCGCGGTGGTCAGCGCTTCCACGAATCAGGGACTGCTTATTTTTTGTCTTTGAGCGCCAGACCGCCGAGCAGTGCCGCGGCCGGACGATGGCTGCGTCCGCGCACGGACGGGGCCTTTTGCGCCGCAGTGCCGGTACCGGCGGTGGCGGAAGGTTGGTAAGGCTTGCTGAAGTCGAAACCGTCGCTGGCACGTTGCGGTTTCGGCTGCGGCGGTGAATGCGGTTGTGCGTGGGCTTGTGCCGCAGGGTGGGGCGCTGCAGATGGTGTCGCCTGCTGCGGTTCGCGCCGGGGTTCGCGCCGCGGCGCTTCATCCCGTGTTTCACGACGCGGACGCTGCTCGCGGCCGCGATCGAGGTCAAAGTTGTCCGGTGTTTTGCGCGGGATCGGGCGTTTCAGCAGTTTTTCGATTTCGACCAGCAGGCGGTCTTCGTCGGGGCTGACCAATGAAATCGCCTCGCCCGGCAGTCCGGCGCGGCCGGTGCGGCCAATGCGGTGCACATAGTCTTCCGGGGTGTACGGCAGTTCATAGTTGATGACAAAGGGCAGCTCGGCTATATCGATGCCGCGCGCCGCGATGTCGGTGGCAACCAGTGCGGTGGTACGTCCTTCCTTGAAATCGGCCAGGGCCAGCTCACGTTCGGCCTGGGTACGATCGCTGTGGATGGCCGCGGCATTGATGCCGTCGCGCTCCAGTTCGCGCGCCAGTTTGTTGCAATCCTTTTTCATGCGTAAAAAAACCAGCACCTGTTTCATCTCACGGGAGCGGATCAGGTGCGCCAGCAGCGCACGTTTGCTGGCGGCAGGCGTTTCGTACACCTGGTGCTCCACAAGGTCGGCGGGTGCATTGCGGCGGGCGACTTCGATCAGCAGCGGATTGCGCAGCAGCTGGTTGGCGAGTTTTTTGATGTCTTCGGAAAAAGTGGCCGAGAACAGCAGACTCTGCCGCTGCGTCGGGATCAAGGCCATGATGCGGCGGATATCGGGCAGGAAGCCCATGTCAAGCATGCGATCGGCTTCGTCGAGGATCAGAATTTCGACCTGACCCAGAGAAACACTTTTCTGCTGCACGTGATCGAGCAGGCGGCCGGGCGTGGCGATCAGTATGTCGACGCCTTCGCGCAAGGCCTTGGTTTGCGGTGTCATGTCGACGCCGCCGTAGACGACGGTTGAGCGCAGTTTCAGGTGTTTGCTGTAGCCGCGCACGCTGTCGCTGACCTGGGCCGCGAGTTCGCGGGTGGGCGTCAGTATCAGCGCCCGTACCGGATGCCGCGCGGGCGACGGGCTGGAGTTGGCGTACGGCGCGAGCAGTTGCAGCATCGGCAGAGTAAAGCCGGCGGTTTTACCGGTGCCGGTCTGGGCGCAGCCCATGATGTCGCGACGTTCGAGCACGGCCGGTATGGCCTTGATCTGGATCGGCGTCGGTTCGGTATAACCCTCATCAGCGACGGCGCGCTGGAGTTCAGGAATCAGATTGAGATCGGCGAAGGACATATATCAATTAAATGCGCAGTAAAAGGCGTGGTAAAAACCAAGGCTAAACGGGATGAACACAAACCGGTAACGGCCGGGCCATCATGGCGCGAGGCGCAAGGGCGCAAAGCCGCAAGGCTGAATCGACAACGACGCCGGATGGGGTGTGAGCCGGAATGCAAACCGGGAGATGGAGGAGGAATATGAAACAGGGTAAATCACGCTGCAGGAGTATAGCGCGAGCGCTACTATCAGGCCAGTCGCAGCCCAAAAACTTCCAAATATTCAAAAATCTGGTAAATTGTGGCGGCACTTCAACATGCGTCATTTTTGGATGAAAACTGCCCGCAATGGATGGCTATCACCCGACACTGAATGACCCGGCGGCTATCCGCCCGTTCCCGCTGATTTTGACGCTGGATACGCACGGCGTGCCGCATCGCTGGATCAGCTGGCAGCACGCCTGCTATTACTACGCCAAAGACCAGGTGGCATGGAGTATGGGTAACCATGCGTTTACCGTGCACGGGGGCATGAATCGCATCACCGGCGAACGTTCGATGATCAGCGGCTCCAGCATCATCGCCATCAAGGGCAAGGCGATGGCGATGAAGTCGTTCAATCAGATTCCGCCGTTGAACAACCGGGAACTGTTTCATCGCGACCGCCAGATCTGCGCCTATTGTGCAACCAGCTTTGCCGGCGCACGACTGACCCGCGACCATATCGTGCCGTTTTCCAAGGGTGGCCGGGATTCCTGGATGAACGTGGTGACGGCCTGCCGCTCGTGCAATGAACGCAAGAGCGATCGTACGCCGGAAGGTGCCGGCATGGAGCTGGTTTACCTGCCGTATGTGCCGAATCGCGCCGAATACCTGATTCTCACTAACCGGCGCATTCTGGCGGACCAGATGGAATTTCTCGCGCAACACGTGCCGGCGCAAAGCCGGCTGCACCAGCCGCGATAGTCGTCTGCAGATCGTAAGTGTTCCCCGGCAATCCGGGTCGAACTGTGGCGGCGGAAATTGCGCGGCAACTCGGTTATTTGCCCGAGAGCTTTTGCAGCGCCTCCAGCATTTCCCTGTCTGAAGGCGGACTACGGTCCCGAAAAATCAGCCACAGCAGCGCGCCGTTGACCAGGATGAACATGACTTCCAGGTAAAGCAGGGTTTCGACAATGACATGTGCGGGCTTCTGGGCAAAAATGAAAAAGAAACCCTCGAAGGTCGGGATCGCCGCCTTGGTCAGTGCAAATACCGATTCCATCGGCGGAAACAGCAGCATCACCACAAGATTGATGCCGGTAAATAACATAGACGCGTTTTGCAGGCTCATGCTGCGGGTTCTAGTGCCGGCAGATTTGTCACGCAACAACAGCCAGGCAATGGCCAGATTGACCAATACCACGACAATTTCGATCACCAGCAAGTCGGTATTGACGACGCTCAGCACAGGTTTACTGGCAAAAAAATAAAACCCGGCAAATACCGGTACGGCTGAAGATGCGATGGAATACTGGTCAACTGGCGGAAACAGCGTGATCAGCAGCAAGTTAGCCACGGCAATGCCCAGCGCAATGCATTGATTTCTGTTCATGCTCGCAGGCGTCCCCTGAATTGAGCGTTCCGACATTGAAGTATAGCCGAATCATCAACCGGCGGCACTGGTAAACCGTTGTTTTTAAAGAGTCCTTGATTATCCTGCACGACACCATGGCAGACTGAGGGCCTGCCATGCGGCTCCGGTGTCCGGGTCCTGAACAAAAACAGCGACATGCAGATCCGCTGTTTTCCATCTCCGCTCAATGCGCATGCCCTGGTCGATGAGCAGCGGGGCTGCGGCAGTCAACGCAAACGGCCCATACAGGTCACGAACCACAAAGTCATGCCGTAGTCGTTTGCCCCGATTTTCTCCCGCCGCGACTTCAGTCACAAGATTGTTTTCGTAAATCGCCACATAGGCCTGTGCTGAATAAACAGCTGTGCCTATGCGGGCCCGCAAGCGCGGGAGCTCGCCGCCGGTGTCGATAGTCATGCTGATTTGCGCGCCCGAGGTTTGGTTTTTCCCCGACGCAATCCGTTGCCCGAGGTCATCGGCCATCAGTCCGCGCCGGTAGTCGGCCCCATCCAGCAATAGCTGCGGTGTGTACACCACCCGCACCCGATTGCGGCGACTGGCCTCACGTTGCCTGGCGCTGAAAAGCGCCTGTGCATACGGATCTTTCCAGCCCAGGTAATTCCAGTAGTCAACATGAAAAGCCAGCGCCAGCACCTGCTGCGGCGTGTAACCGCGCTGCGGCAGGGCGCTGAACCATTGATCGGTGGGAGGGCAGCTGTCGCAACCCTCGGAGGTGTATAGCTCCAGCAATGCCACCCGGGATTTGCCCGATTCGGCACTGCAGGTGGCAGCCGCCACCGGGGTGGCGAGCAACAGCGGCAGGATCGCGATGATGAGGTTGCGGCCTATGGACATGCTGAGTAGTCGCGGCCATCGGCTGTTGCTTACACCAGCGCGATTCCGGTGAAGTTTGATATGATGCCCGGAATATTCTTCTAATTAATTGATTATATTCATATTTCAATGAAAGTTGATCTCCACAGCCACTCCACCTGTTCCGATGGCCTGCTCAGTCCGGCCGAGCTGGTGGAACGCGCTGTGTTGCGTGGTGTGGACATGCTGGCGCTGACTGATCACGACGAACTGGCCGGTCTCGCGCCGGCGCGTGCCGCCGCTCTGCAGTGGGGTCTGCGCCTGATCGACGGCGTGGAAATCTCGGTGCAGTGGGAAGGAACAACGCTGCATATCGTCGGACTTAATGTGGATGCCGACCATGCACCGCTGGTGGATGGACTCGCCGCAATCCGCGCGGGCCGTGAACAACGCGCGCAACGCATGGCGGACAGTCTCAATGCGGCAGGCATTACCGGCAGCCTGGAAGGCGCGCGTCGTTACGCCAAAAATCCGGAACTGCTCAGTCGTTCGCATTTCGCCCGATACCTGGTGGCAGCAGGTCATGCACGCGATACCAATGCGGTGTTCCGCAATTACCTGACTCCGGGCAAACCCGGGTATGTACCGCACCAATGGGCGGCGCTGACCGATGCATTGGGCTGGATCGCCGGCAGTGGCGGCCTGGCCGTACTGGCGCATCCTGGACGTTATCCGCTGAATCAACAGCAAGCGGAAAAATTGTTAGCCGAATTTGCCGCACTGGGTGGCGCCGCCGTTGAGGTGGTCACGGGTTCGCACACGCCCGACGAGTTCGTGATTTGGGCGCGGTATGCAAAACGCTTTGGCCTGCGCGCCTCAGCAGGCTCGGATTTTCACGGACCCGGCGAAGGTTATCGCGACGTGGGTAATGTGCCGGTGTTGCCTGCGGGCTGCGATCCGGTCTGGTCCGGGTTTTAAGCGCCGCCTTACCAGGGCTGGCCGTTTGCTGTGTCACAGTTTTTTTCCATTCATCCGGATAATCCGCAACCGCGCCTGATCAGGCGTGCCGCAGAAATTATCCGTGCCGGCGGCATCATCGTGTATCCGACCGACTCCTGTTATGCACTGGGTTGCCATATCGGCGACAAGACCGCGATGGAGCGCATACGCACGATCCGCGGCGTTGATGCGCGACATCATTTCGCGCTGGTCTGCCGCGATTTGTCGGAGCTGGCCATTTACGCGCGGGTCGACAACCAGCAGTTTCGGCTGCTGAAGGCGATCACGCCTGGCAGTTACGTATTCATACTGGAAGCGACCCGCGAATTACCGAAGCGACTGCAGCATCCCAAGCGGCGCACCATCGGCCTGCGCATTCCGGATCACCCGGTGGTGGATGCGCTGCTGGCGGAACTCGGCGAACCCCTGCTGTCATCGACGCTGCTGCTGCCCGGTGATGAGCAACCCCATACCGATGCTGAGGAAATCCGCGAACGGCTGGAGCACCAGGTTGATCTGATCCTGGATGGCGGCTCCTGCGGCATCGAGCCGACCACGGTAGTCGATCTGACCGGGGCGGCACCATTGGTGACCCGTGCGGGGAAGGGCAGCCTGGCGCCGTTCGGATTGTAAAAAATCAAAAAAATCAGTTACCTGCGACGCAATTTGGAGCTTCGGTTAAAATCAGATCCATTACGGTGCGGCACTATGTTTAGTGCGCACTTCATAACCGCTTGTTTTTATTAATTTTTTGAAGGTTTGGCCCCAGGCGCGGGATTTGCATGTCCCGTGCCCAGACCATCCCGGTTGTAATTTCCGGAACTCACCATGTTTGAAAACCGCGTTTTATCCGGCATGCGCCCGACCGGCGCACTGCATTTCGGCCACTACCACGGCGTGCTCAAAAACTGGATCAAACTCCAGCATGAGCACCAGTGCCTGTTTTTCGTCGCCGACTGGCATGCACTGACCACTCATTACGACGATCCGGCGACGATCGAGAATCATGCCTGGGACATGGTGGTAGACTGGCTGGCCGCCGGTGTTGATCCGGCACAAGCCGTGTTGTTCATCCAGTCGAAAGTGCCTGAACACGCGGAACTGCATCTGCTGCTGTCGATGATCACGCCGCTGTCATGGCTGGAACGGGTGCCGACGTACAAGGACCAGCAGGAAAAACTCGCGGAAAAAGATCTCGCGACCTACGGTTTTCTCGGTTATCCGCTGCTGCAAAGCGCGGACATCCTGATCTATCGTGCCAATCTGGTGCCGGTCGGCGAGGATCAAGTGCCTCATGTCGAAATCACCCGCGAAATCGCCCGTCGTTTCAACCATGTCTTCGGTCGCGAACCCGGGTTCGAAGCCAAGGCCGAGGCTGCAATCAAAAAACTTGGCGCACGCCGCGGCAAACTCTATCGCCAGTTACGCACGGATTATCTTGAACAAGGTAATACCGAAGCTTTGGCTGCGGCACGTGCGCTGCTCGAGGAAACGCAGAACCTGCCGTTGGGCGACCGTGAACGCCTGTTCGGCTACATCGAGGGCGGCGGCAAAGTCATCCTCACCGAGCCCAAGGCGCTGCTGACTGAGGCATCGAAAATGCCGGGGTTGGATGGACAGAAAATGTCCAAGTCTTACAACAACACGATTTCGTTGCGCGAGAGCCCCGAGAACGTGTCAAAAAAAGTGAAGACCATGCCGACCGATCCGGCGCGTATCAAGCGCACCGATCCGGGTGACCCGGAGAAATGCCCGGTATGGCAATTGCACCTGGTGTACTCGGACGAGGTGAAGAAAAAATGGGTGCAGGAGGGCTGTCGCAGCGCGGGCATCGGCTGCATCGAATGCAAACAGCCGGTGATCGACGCCATTATTGCCGAGCAGAAGCCGATGCGCGAACGTGCTGAACGTTATCTTGATGATCCGACACTGGTGCGCAACATTATTGCCGATGGCTGCGAGAAGGCGCGCAAGATGGCACAGGAAACACTGCGCGACGTGCGCGAAGTAATGGGGCTGGATTACTCCTGAACTACTCCAGAGCGCGGCGCCGTCCTGGCGCAGCGTTCAGAGCCCCTTGCCGTTGCGTATGACGCCGACGGCGATGCCTTCGATTTCGAGGGGATCCCGCTTCAAGTCGACCACGATCGGTTTGAAATCCGGGTTTTCGGCAATCAACTCTACGGTATTGCGGTTGCGCTGGATGCGTTTGACCGTGACTTCGTCGTGCAGACGCGCGACAACGATCTGTCCCGATTTGAAATGCGGCGTGCGGTGAACTGCCAGCAGATCGCCTTCAAGGATACCGGCATCGCGCATGCTCATGCCGCGGACCCGCAGTAAATAATCGGCGGCCGGATCAAACATGGCGGGATCGACGCGGTAGCGTTGCTCGACGTTTTGTTCCGCGAGCATCGGACTGCCGGCAGCGACGCGTCCAATCACGGGCAGGCTGTCCTGTTGTTGCGTCAGACGAATTCCGCGCGAAGCGCCGGAGGTCATTGCAATCACGCCCTTGCGTTCCAGCGCCCGCAAGTGAGTCTCGGCGGCATTCGGTGAACTGAAACCCATGGCGATGCAGATTTCGGCCCGTGTGGGCGGGAATCCGGACTCCTCAACATGGGCCTCGATCAGACGCAGGATTTCTGTCTGACGGGACGTCAGCGGCTTATGGGTTTCAGCCAATGTTTCGACCAAGGGTTCAACCCGTTTTGCAGTTTGGTTTTTATTATTCATGACTGTAATTATATACAGTCATTTGCGTTGCGCAAGAGCTCGGCAGTGTAAAACCAGAATTTATCGCATTTATCATCCAAATATTTGTATTTAAAAGATATTGTAGCTAACCCGGCCGATGCCAGCGCTAAGGTGGATTATTGGACGAATCCTGTTTTTTTGTTATACTTCATAGTTCTGTGAAACGAATTGGGCAGTGCACACGGATGGGCGTATCGCCCATTTTTTTGTTTGTGCCGGTGATTTTTGCATGGATTTACAGGGTTTGCTCGAAAGCACGCTGGCCGGACTCGGCTACGAACTGGTGGAACTGGAACGTTCAACCCAGGGCGGTCTGTTGCGTGTTTTTATCGACAAAACCGACGGTATCAATGTCGATGACTGTGCTTTGGTGAGTAATCATCTGGGCCGGTTGCTCGCGGTTGAAAACGTTGGTTACGACCGTCTGGAGGTGTCATCACCAGGCTTGGACCGGCCGCTGCGCACGGCAAAGGATTTTGCACGATTCAGCGGGCAAAAGGCACGGTTGAAGCTGCGGGTGCCGGTGGCGGGGCAACGCAATTTTGTCGGTGTGCTGTGCAATACCGAAGCGGGCAAAGTGGGTCTGGAAATCGACGGGCAGCTGCTGTCACTGGACCTGGGCAATATTGATAAGGCGCGGCTGGTGCCGGTGCTTTGAGCGGGGGACGGATATGAATCGTGAAATTCTGTTGTTGGTTGACGCGCTGGCGCGCGAAAAGAACGTCGACAAGGAAATCGTGTTCGGCGCGCTCGAACTCGCCCTGGCTTCGGCGGCCAAGAAGAAGTTCACCGAGGACGTCGATGTCCGCGCTTCGGTTGATCGTGCCACCGGCGAGTTCTCCTTTTTCCGTCGCTGGGAAGTGGTGAAAAACGAGGAAATCGAGACTCCGTCGCGTCAATACAAGCTGCACGAGGCGCAGGAAGAAGACCCGGAATACGAAATCGGGGAATTTGTCGAGGAGCCGCTCGATGGCATGGAAGTCGGCCGCATCGGCGCTCAGACCGCCAAGCAGGTCATCGTGCAGAAAATTCGCGACGCCGAACGCGAGCAGATCCTCAACGATTTCCTGGCGCGCAAGGAGCACCTCGTGACCGGCGTCATCAAGCGTATGGAACGCGGCAACGCCATCGTCGAGTCTGGCCGCCTGGAAGCCATGTTGCCGCGCGACCAGATGATTCCCAAGGAAAATTTGCGCCTGGGCGACCGTGTGCGCGCGTATGTCTGGAAAGTCGATCGTCTGGCGCGTGGTCCGCATCTGATTCTGTCGCGGACAGCTCCGGAATTCATCGCCAGATTGTTTGAACTGGAAGTACCGGAGATTGAGGAAGGCCTGCTCGAGATCAAGGGCGCTGCGCGCGACCCCGGCTCGCGGGCCAAAATTGCCGTGCATTCCAAGGATGCGCGCATTGATCCGATCGGCACCTGCGTCGGCATGCGCGGTTCGCGTGTGCAAGCGGTGACTGCCGAACTGGCCCAGGAGCGCGTCGACATCGTGCTGTGGAATGCGGATCCGGCGCAGTTTGTGATCAATGCGCTGGCACCGGCGGAAGTCAGCAGCATCGTCGTCGATGAAGAAAAGCACAGCATGGACATCGTGGTCGACGAAGAGAACCTGGCGCAGGCCATTGGGCGCAGCGGGCAGAATGTTCGCCTGGCGGGTGAGTTGACCGGTTGGGAACTGAACCTGATGACCGAAGTCGACGCCAAGAAAAAGAGCGAAGAGGAAACCTCGCGTACGCGTGCCGAATTCATGGAAAAGCTGGATGTGGACGAGGAGGTTGCTGAAATCCTGGTGCAGGAAGGTTTCGCGACTCTGGAAGAGGTTGCCTACGTGCCGCTCACCGAGATGCTGGAAATTGAGTCTTTTGACGAAGCCACCGTCACTGAGCTGCGCAGCCGCGCCCGCAATGCGCTGTTGACGCAGGCGATTGCCAGCGAGGAAAAAGTCGAACATGACATCGAAGACCTGCTGAAGGTCGAGGGCATGGACAACGATACGGCACGTCTGCTGGCCTCGAAAGGCATTGCAACTCAGGAAGAGCTCGCTGATTACGCGACTGACGATCTCGTGGAACTGACAGCGCTCGACACAGAACGCGCCAAGACACTCATCATGGCGGCCCGCGCGCCGTGGTTCGCCGAAACCAACGCTTAGAGACTGCAAAAGTAATCATCAATGGCCCAGATCAAAGTCCAAGAATTTGCCCAGGAATTAGGGCTCCAGCCGGAATTGCTCCTTGAGCAGTTGCGCGCCGCCGGCGTGACCAAGGCATTGACTCCTGATGCCGCGCTGACCGAAAAAGACAAGACCCAGCTTCTCGATTATTTGCGCGAAGCGCACGGCGCCAAGGAAAGCAAGCAGAAGATCACACTGACCCGCCGGCAAACGACTGAAATCAAGAAAGCTGATGCCACGACCGGCAAGGCGCGTACGATCCAGGTCGAAGTGCGCAAGAAACGCGTGCTGGTCAAACGCGAGGCGGCGGAGCCGGAGAAGGTCGAAGAATCGCAACCCGTCGCCAAGAAACCCCTGATTGACGCTGCTGAACTCGCCACCCGCGAAGCGGAGGCGAGGCAGCACGCCGAACTGGCCTCACGCCAGGCAGAAGATGCGGCCAAGAAGCAGGAAAAACGGAAAAAAGCTCAGGTTGCAGTTGAAACCGCCACGGAAGCGGTGGTCGCCAAAGCTGAGCCTGCTGCTGCGACCCCCGCAGATGCTGTTGCGGAGCCCGTAGTCGAGGGCACTCTGCACAAGCCCGCTGTGCCGGCCGCTGATGCGGCGAACAAGGCGAAGAAAAGCGCCAAAAAACCGGTCAAGCAGGTGGTCTGGCAGGATCCCACAGCGCGCAAACGCAGCATCAAGACGCGCGGTGATGCCACTGGCGGTCTCGGCTGGCGTGAACGTAAAGTGCATCGCACCACCCACAAGCAGGACGGCGACCAGCAGCATGGCTTCATGGCGCCGACCGAGCCGATGGTGCGTGACGTGATGGTGCCGGAAACCATTACAGTCGGCGATCTCGCGCACAAAATGTCGCTCAAGGCCGCTGAACTGATCAAGGCGCTGATGAAACTGGGAACGATGGCCACCATCAACCAGGTTCTCGACCAGGACACTGCAATCATCCTCGTCGAAGAAATGGGCCATACCGCCAAACGCGCCAAACTCGACGAACCCGATGCTTTCCTGGCCGAATCGGCGGGGCAGTCCGAGGTCAAATCTGAGTCGCGCGCGCCTGTAGTAACGGTGATGGGCCACGTCGACCACGGCAAGACCTCACTGCTTGATTACATCCGCCGCACCCGCGTTGCCAGCGGCGAAGCCGGCGGCATTACGCAGCATATCGGTGCTTACCACGTGGAAACCCCGCGCGGCATGATTACTTTCCTCGACACCCCCGGCCACGAAGCCTTCACCGCCATGCGCGCCCGCGGCGCCAAAGTCACCGACCTGGTCATCTTGGTGGTCGCTGCTGACGACGGTGTGATGCCGCAGACCGCGGAGGCCATTCATCACGCCAAAGCAGCGAAAGTGCCGATCTTAGTCGCTCTCAACAAAATTGATAAACCGGAAGCCAACGCGGAACGCGTCAAGCAGGATCTGGCCTCACGTGAAGTGGTCCCTGAAGAATGGGGCGGCGACACCATGTTCGTCGAAGTGTCGGCGAAGACCGGGCAGGGCATCGACAGTCTGCTGGAACGGATTCTGCTGCAGGCTGAAGTGCTGGAACTTAAAGCTCCGCGCGATGTGCCGGCAAAAGGCATTGTTGTGGAGGCGCGTCTGGATAAAGGGCGCGGACCGGTGGCCACCATTTTGATCCAGTCGGGCACCCTGAAACGCGGCGACATCGTGCTCGCCGGTTCGGTATTCGGGCGCGTGCGCGCTTTGCTCGACGAAGCTGGCAAAACCATAGACACGGCCGGTCCTTCAATTCCGGTTGAAGTGCTCGGGCTGTCGGAAGTACCGGCAGCCGGGGCTGAAGTCATGGTGCTCGGCGACGAGCGTAAAGCCCGGGAAATCGCGCTGTTCCGCCAAGGCAGGTACCGCGACGTGAAACTGGCCAAGCAGCACGCCGCCAAACTCGAAAACATGTTTGAGCAGATGGGCGAGGGTGAGGTCAAAACGCTGTCGCTGATCATCAAGGCCGATGTGCAGGGTTCCTTCGAAGGTCTGACACATGCACTCAGCAAGCTGTCGACTGACGAAGTGAAGGTAAATATTGTTCACTCTGCAGTCGGCGGCATTACCGAATCCGACGTCAATCTTGCACTGGCATCAAAAGCGGTCATCATCGGCTTTAACGCCCGTGCCGACGGCATGGCCCGCAAGCTGGCCGAGAGCAACGGCGTTGACATCCGCTACTACAACGTGATTTACGACGCGGTTGATGAAATCAAGGCGGCACTGACCGGCATGCTGTCACCGGAGCGCAAGGAAAGCGCCGTCGGCCTGGTGGAAATCCGCCAGGTATTCCGCATTTCGAAAGTCGGTGCCGTGGCCGGTTGTTATGTGCTTGAAGGCCTGGTGCGCCGCGGATCGAAAGTACGGTTGCTGCGCGACAACGTCGTGATCCACGAAGGCGAACTCGATTCGCTGAAGCGTTTCAAGGACGATGCGCGCGAGGTCAAAGCCGGGTTCGAATGCGGCCTGTCCCTCAAGAACTTCAATGACATCAAGGAAGGCGACCAGCTCGAAGTCTTCGAGGTCGTCGAAGTGGCGAGGACTCTGTAACGCAGTTCTGGATGGTCATCCGGACCGGCGGTACGCTGCCGGCTGCAGATCGGGTATCACATGCCTAAAGATTTTCCCCGCGGCCGGCGCATCGCCGACCAGATCCAGCGCGAGTTGTCGGAAATCATCCGGCTTGAACTCAAGGATCCGCGCGTTGATCTGATCACGATCACTGACGTCGAAGTCACGCAGGACAACTCGCACGCCAAGATATTTTTCACGGCGCTCGGCGAGCCCGTGCAGCAGGAGGCGGCTACCAAGGCACTCGACCACGCCGCTGGTTTCCTGCGCAGTGCGCTGGCGAAACGCATCCAGCTGCGCACCGTGCCCCAATTGCATTTTCACTACGACATTTCGGTCGAACGCGGCGTGCGACTGTCCAAGCTCATTGACGAAGCAGTTGCCGACCCTGCGGAAAAAAAATCGCTGTGAAGCAGCCGTCGTGAAGCCGGCCGCCGCCGCCCGCAATGCGGTTGACGGCGTCCTTTTGCTCGACAAACCACGGGGACTGACTTCCCAGCAGTCCGTGGCCCGCGTTAAGCGGTTACTCAATGCGCGCAAGGCGGGTCATACCGGAACCCTGGATCCGCTGGCCGACGGCCTGTTGCCGATCGGTTTCGGCGAAGCCACCAAGTTTTCACAATTCCTGCTCGAAGCTGACAAACGCTATGTCGCCACACTGCGCCTGGGCGCAGTGACGAGCACGGGCGATGCCGAGGGCGAAATCTTGAAAGAACTGCCGGTGGCGGTGACCCTGGCGCAGATCAACGCAGTATTGCCGCGGTTTATCGGTCCACAGCAGCAGGTACCGCCAATGCATGCCGCGATCAAAGTCAACGGCAAACCGCTGTATGCCTATGCCCGGGCTGGAGAAACCATCGTACGCGAACCTCGATTGATTATCATAAATGATATTCAAATAATTGATTTTATTGATAAAAATATTAAATTACGCGTCTCCTGCAGCAAAGGCACTTATATCCGGGTATTGGCTGAAGACATCGGTGCAGCCCTGGGGTGCGGCGCTCACCTGAGCGCGCTGACGCGGGAGGCGGCAGGCGGGCTGGATCTGGCCAATACCATATCCATGGGTGAACTCGAAGCCATGACCCTGCCGCAGCGGCTGGAATGTTTGCTGCCAGCCGATACTTTTGCTGCAGGGCTGCCCCGGCTCGACGTCGCTGAGGAAGATCAACGCCGGCTGGTCACCGGCCAGCGGGTGGATCTGGGCGTCCTGGCTGCGACGGGACTGTGCCGTTTATACGAGCTCTCAGGCGCCTTTTTCGGCATCGGCGAGATGGCCGCGGGGACGCTGGTGGCGCGCCGCTTGCTGACCCAGTTGGTACCTGCGGTTCAAAGCCCAAACGGCTTGAGTAATCCAGTAGTTACAAGGTAGAATAGCGCGATTTTTCGTCGGAGATAGAAGACATGGCTGTAACCACTGCCCAGAAGGCACAGGTTTTGCAGGATTTCCAGCGTGCCAAGGGCGACACGGGTTCGCCCGAAGTCCAAGTTGCGCTGCTGACCGCGCGAATCACGGATCTGACTGATCACTTTAAAGCGCACAGCAAGGATCATCATTCCCGCCGCGGTCTGCTGCGGATGGTCAGCACGCGCCGCAAACTGCTGGATTACCTGAAAAGAACCAAAATCGAACAGTACAGGGCGCTGATCGAGCGTCTTGGCCTGCGCAAGTAAGCAGAGGCGCATGCAGTCCTGTAATGCCAGCGTCCGTGCGCAGTCCGCACGGCGCAGGGTTGGCAAGCTGATGCTGGGGAGCATCGGCAATTAGCCTTTAGTGATCCTCCGGAAGACCGCGTGTGCGGTCTTTTTGTTTTTGAGAGCAGAAATTTTGAGCAGTGCAAAAAGAAAAGGAAATTTATTTTGAACCCGGTAAAAAAATCATTGATGTGGGGCCGCCACCAGCTGACGCTGGAAACCGGCGAAATTGCGCGCCAGGCTTCCGGCGCAGTCATGGTCACCATGGAAGATACGGTCGTGCTGGTCACCGTGGTCGGCGCACGCAACGCAAAGTCGGGACAGGATTTTTTCCCGCTGACCGTTGATTATCAGGAACGCACTTACGCTGCTGGCAAGATTCCCGGCGGCTTTTTCCGTCGCGAAGGCCGCCCGTCAGAGAAGGAAATCCTGACTTGCCGGCTGATCGACCGCCCGATCCGCCCGCTGTTTCCCGAAGGTTTCTATAACGAAGTGCAGATCATCGCCACCGTAATGTCCTCGAACAACGAAATCGACTCGGACATTCCGGCCATGATCGGCGCATCAGCCGCGCTGGCGCTCTCCGGCATGCCGTTTGACGGACCGATCGGCGCCGCGCGAGTGGGTTACAGCGACGGCCAGTACATCCTCAATCCGACTGCCACCGAACTGAAGACCTCGCAGATGGATCTGGTGGTCGCCGGCACGCAGCAGGCGGTGCTGATGGTCGAATCCGAAGCACAGCAGTTACCGGAAGACGTCATGCTGGGTGCAGTCGTATTCGGTCACGAACAGCTGCGTACAGTCATCAATGCCATCAACGAAATGGTCGATGAAATCGGCGTGCCGGAATACAACTGGACCCCGCCGCAAAAAGACGAGCAACTCATCGCGCGTATGGCGCAAATCGCTGAAGCCGACCTGCGCCAAGCCTATCAAATCAAGCAGAAGCAGGCACGCACCGTTCGCGTCAAGGAAATCAGTGCGAAAGTGATCGCCGAGTTGCTGCCGGCGGATGCCTCGCCAGACCTGATCAATACCGTCAAAAACGAACTGGGCAACCTCGAAGCGAAAATCGTCCGCAACCAGATCCTTGATGGTGAGCCGCGGATCGACGGTCGTGATACGCGCACCGTGCGCCCGATCACCATCCGCACCGGCGTGCTGCCGCGTACCCACGGTTCCGCGCTGTTCACTCGTGGCGAAACGCAAGCCATTGTGGTCGCCACGCTGGGCACCTCCCGCGATGAGCAGATCGTCGATGCGCTGCAGGGCACCTACCGCGAACGTTTCATGCTGCATTACAACTTCCCGCCGTATTCGACCGGTGAAACCGGCCGCGTCGGCACGCCGAAACGCCGCGAGATCGGCCACGGCCGCCTGGCCAAACGTGCGCTGGTGGCAGTGCTGCCGTCGGCCGAAGAATTTGCCTATTCGATCCGTGTCGTTTCGGAAATCACCGAATCCAACGGCTCAAGCTCCATGGCATCGGTCTGCGGCGGCTGTCTGTCGTTGATGGATGCAGGTGTGCCGCTGAAGGCGCAAGTCGCGGGTATTGCGATGGGCCTGATCAAGGAAGGCAACCGCTTTGCGGTGTTGTCCGACATTCTCGGCGACGAAGATCACCTCGGCGACATGGACTTCAAAGTGGCCGGCACGGAGAACGGCATTACGGCGCTGCAGATGGACATCAAGATCAACGGCATCACCAAGGAAATCATGCATGCTGCGCTGAGTCAGGCGCGTGAAGGCCGCCTGCATATCCTGGAGAAAATGGGCAGCGCGATCAACGCGCCGCGTACCGAACTCTCCGCCTGGGCACCGCGCATGATCACCATGAAAATCAAGCCGGAAAAAATCCGTGACGTCATCGGCAAGGGCGGGGCGGTCATCCGCGCCATCACTGAAGAAACCGGCACCACCATCGACATCCAGGATGACGGCACCGTGGTCATCGCCTGCGTATCGTCCGAGGGCGGCGAAAATGCCCGCAAGCGCATTGAAGAGCTGACGGCCGACGTCGAAGTGGGTCGCATCTACGACGGCACCGTGTTGAAGCTGCTGGATTTCGGTGCGATTGTCAGCGTTTTGCCCGGTCGCGACGGCCTGCTGCATATTTCGCAGATTGCCAACGAACGCGTCAACAGCGTGGCCGACCACCTCAAAGAAGGCCAGGCCGTTCGCGTCAAGGTGCTTGAAGCTGATGAAAAAGGGCGTTTGCGCTTGTCGATGAAGGCAGTGGCTGCGCCGGCTGAAGCGCAACCTGCGCAAGTCGAGTAATGTGGCCTGCGCCGTGATACCGGCGCAACTCAAGGCAATGAAAAAGGGAGCCTCGGCTCCCTTTTTTATTGATGCAGCTTCTAAGCTGTGCTGTGCACGATTTATTTGGCGACTTGGCGCTCGCGTAACTCGTCCAGCGTCTTGCAGTCGATGCACAGGGTCGCCGTCGGGCGCGCTTCCAGCCGTTTGAGGCCAATTTCCACTCCGCATGAATTGCAGTAGCCGTAATCCTTGGCAATGATGAGGCCTATGGTTTCATCAATTTTCTTGATCAGTTTTCGTTCGCGGTCGCGGTTGCGTAATTCCAGCGACATGTCGGATTCCTGACTGGCGCGATCATTGGGATCGGCAAAAATGGTGGCTTCGTCCTGCATCGTATGCACGGTGCGGTCGATATCCTGGGACAACTCGCGCTTCATGTCCTCAAGCATCTTGCGGAAATGCGCAAGCTGCCGCGCATTCATGTATTCCTCTTTTGCCTTCGCGGGCTTGTACGCAGGGTAATTCTTGAGTATTTCAGTGGCCATGAGGACGATTATGCACTTAAAAAAAGAGCTTTAATAACAGAATTCGATACCCGTCGCAAGCAAACCAGCGGCAGTGCAGCAACTCCGGTGCGAGGGGCGCGTAATTGACGTTGGAGTCAGGGGCGGAGTATATTACGCGCCTTCGGTTCCGGCGGAAAAATTCCCGGCATATCCGCTCGTTTGTGCCCGTAGCTCAATCGGATAGAGCACCGGCCTTCTAAGCCGGGGGTTGTGGGTTCGAGTCCCGCCGGGCGCGCCACAAAACAGCGTGATTAAATTGGCTTCGGTGGTGGCTGTAGCTCAGCTGGTAGAGTCCCGGATTGTGATTCCGGTTGTCGCGGGTTCGAGTCCCGTCAGCCACCCCACACTGTTTGCCCATACCCCCACTGTTTGCCTTTGCCGAATGCATATTTTTACTGCTTACTTTTACTGCTTACTTTTACTGCTTACTAATACGGAATACCCTTACTGGCTATTGCCATCTTATTTTGCGCGTATCAGCCGCTGCTGTTCGCGCTGCCATTCCCGGTCTTTTTCCGTATCACGCTTGTCGTGCTGCTTTTTGCCCTTGGCCAGGCCGATTTCCAGTTTGATCCTGCCTTTTGAGTAATGCAGATTCAGCGGGACCAGGGTGTATCCTGCACGCTCCACGCTGCCGATCAGGCGGCTGATTTCCTCGGCATGAAGCAGCAGCTTGCGGGTGCGCGTGGGATCGGGCAGTACATGCGTCGATGCCGTGGGCAACGGGCTGATATGGCAGCCGATCAGGAACAACTCGGCATTGCCCACAATCACGTAGGCCTCCTTCAACTGGGCGCGGCCGGCACGGATCGCTTTTACCTCCCAACCCTCCAAGGCAATACCCGCCTCAAAGCGCTGTTCGATAAAATAGTCGTAAAACGCCTTTTTGTTTTCAACGATACTCATTACGCAACCAAGTCATGACAAGCCGTATTTTAACCGGGCCGGACACGACGCTGCAGATTCCCGTATGAAGGTATCCCGCTCGGCACTGGTCCATTTCAGCGCCGCCCGGATGTTCGGGCTGGTGGATGACATCGAACGCTACCCTGAATTTCTGCCCTGGTGCAGTAGCACCGCGGTGAGTTTGCGCGACCCGGAGATGACCCGAGCGACCATAAACATCAATTACCATGGCATCCGGCAGAGTTTTTCGACCGAAAATCACAAGCAGTTTCCACAGCGGATGACCATACGGCTCGTCGAAGGCCCGTTCAAGACGCTGGATGGCGAATGGCTGTTTACGCCGCTGGACGAGCAGGCCTGCAAGATCGACTTCCAGCTGCACTATGAGTTTTCCAGCTTCCTGCTGGAGAAACTGGTGGGGCCCGTCTTCGGTTACATCGCAGGCACCATGATGGATGCCTTCCTGAAGCGGGCAGAGCAGTTGCACCGCGCGTGAGCCGGATGAAAGTGTCCGTTGTTTACGCCTTGCCTGACCGCCAGATCGTGCGCGATGTCGAATTGCCGGAAGGAGCAACCATTGCTGTCGCACTGCGCAGATCGGGATTGTTGGAGGAGTTTCCAGTCATTGATCCCGCAGTCACTTCGGTCGGGATATACGGCAGGCTCGTGTCTGGCGATGCCGTGCTGCAGCCAGGAGACCGGCTTGAAATCTACCGGCCGCTGAGCACCGAGCCTAAAACTGCGCGACACCAACGCAGCAGAAAGCGCTAGGAGATCATTTGCAGTTGGTGTCTGCCGCGCGCTGCGCCCGCGCCATTTCTGCGGTGCGATCAGCGTCTTCCATGAATACGCGCTCTCCGGTTGCCGGATCGGTTTTCCCGATGCGGACACCGGATTGCAGGCTGCGCAGGTAAGTCTGCGCAGTTTCGCAATTCTGCTTGCGGTCTGCGGTTTCCTGGGTTTTTTCCTCGCCCTTTTTCGAGGCATCCTTTTGCTCAAGCTGACGTTTCTTGAAATCGACGTCACGTTCAGCCAGGGTTTTTTGCGGGACAGACGCCGCCGCCTCCGGATTGTTGCGGATACCGGTGGACAGCGCCTTGGTACCGGGAGGGCAGGCGGCGGCGAATTCCACCCGGCCGCCGGCCCCGACACATTTCATGATCTGGGCATGTGCCGTAAACGGCAGGGTGGAAACAGTCAGGATTGCGAGTAAAGTTTTCATGGTTTACACCTGCTCAGTTTGGGGGCGCGGCCTGGGGACACGGCCATGACACAGATCCGCACAAGACTGCACAGAAAATAGCCAGTTTGCGCTGTGCCGTCAATGGAATAACGCCGCAGTCAGTTTACCGTTTACGCCTCAGCGCCTATAATCCGCGCTTTGCGAAGGACGCATCCCATGCGCGTGGTGCAGAAAGCCCTGACTTTCGACGATGTGCTGCTGATTCCGGCACATTCATCAATCCTGCCGCGTGAAGTCAGCCTCAAAACCAAGCTTACCCGCGGCATCTCCCTGAACATCCCGCTGCTGTCAGCTGCGATGGATACCGTGACGGAATTCCGCCTGGCAATCGCCATTGCCCAGGAAGGCGGCATCGGCATCGTGCACAAGAACATGACGCCGAAGGCGCAGGCCATCGAGGTCACCAAGGTCAAGCGCTTCGAGAGCGGGATCGTCAAGGATCCGATCACCATCACTCAGGACATGACGGTGAAAGACGTGCTGGCATTGACCCGGCAGCACCGTATCTCCGGATTGCCGGTGGTCGGCGCTGACGGCAAGGTCGTGGGCATTGTCACCAACCGCGACCTGCGTTTTGAAAGCAAGCTGAACCAGCCGGTCAAAAACATCATGACGCCGCGCGACAAGCTGATCACGGTGCGCGAGGGCTCAGGACGCGAAGAAGCCAGGATGTTAATGCACAAGCACCGGCTGGAGCGGGTGCTTGTGGTCAACAAGAATTTCGAGCTGCGCGGCCTGATCACCGTCAAGGACATCCTTAAATCCTCCGAGCATCCCAATGCCTGCAAGGACAAGCTGGGCCGCTTGCGCGTGGGTGCGGCGGTCGGCGTCGGCGAAGGCACGGAAGAACGCGCCGAGTTGCTGATCGAGGCCGGCGTCGATGTCATCATCGTTGATACGGCACATGGCCATTCCGAGGGTGTGCTGAAACGCGTGCGCTGGTTGAAACGCACTTACCCGAAGCTGCAAGTCATCGGCGGCAACATCGCCACAGCCTCTGCGGCCAAGGCCCTGGTCGATCATGGTGTCGACGGCGTCAAAGTCGGTATCGGTCCGGGTTCGATCTGCACCACGCGGATCGTCGCCGGCATCGGTGTGCCGCAAATCACCGCGGTGGACAATGTGGCTAAGGCACTTGCAAAAACAGATGTGCCGCTGATTGCTGACGGCGGCATCCGCTATTCCGGTGACATCGCCAAGGCGATTGCCGCGGGCGCACACTCAGTCATGGTCGGCAGCCTGTTTGCCGGCACCGAAGAATCGCCCGGCGAAATCGAACTGTTTCAGGGGCGTTCCTATAAATCGTACCGCGGCATGGGTTCACTGGGCGCGATGCAGCAGGGCTCCGCCGACCGTTATTTCCAGGAACTCGATGAACTCGACACCGAGAAACTGGTGCCCGAGGGTGTCGAAGGCCGCGTACCGTACAAGGGTGGCGTGGCGCCGCTGATCCACCAGTTGATGGGCGGCCTGCGCGCGAGCATGGGCTACATGGGTTGCGGCAGTGTTGATGCCATCCGCCGTGAAGCCGAATTCGTTGAAATCACCTCGGCCGGCATCCGCGAATCGCATGTGCATGACGTGCAGATCGTCAAGGAAGCACCCAATTACCGCGTTGAATGATTTATCCGCCGACGCAATGTGCGCTGGCACCTGAAAACCAGACGTAACGGTCCTGTCCGTGCACCACGAAAAAATCCTGATCCTCGATTTCGGTTCGCAATACACCCAGTTGATTGCGCGCCGTGTGCGCGAACTCCATGTTTACTGCGAACTCCATCCCCATGACGTCACGGAAGATTTCATCCGCGCCTTCAAACCCGCCGGGGTGATTCTGTCCGGCGGCCCGGCCTCGGTGTGGGAAGTCAGCACACCGCGCGCACCAGCGCTGGTGTATGAGTTGGGCGTGCCGGTGCTGGGCATCTGCTACGGCATGCAGACCATGGCGGAACAGCTCGGCGGCAAGGTGGAGATGGGCAAAGTGCGCGAATTCGGTTATGCCGATGTGCGCGCACGTGGCCATACCGACTTGCTGAAAGATATCCAGGACCGGACCACTATCGACGGCCACGGCATGCTCGATGTGTGGATGAGCCACGGCGACAAAGTGATCGAAATGCCGCCCGGCTTCAAGCTGATGGCCAGCAACGAAACTTGTCCGATCGCCGGCATGGCGGACGAGGCGCGCAAGTTTTACGCCGTGCAGTTCCATCCCGAGGTCACCCACACGCCGCAGGGCCGGGCTTTGATCGAACGCTTTGTGAGGGGCATTTGCGGACTGGCGGGAGACTGGAGCATGCCCAGCTATGTCGATGAAGCCATTGCCCGCATCCGGCGCGATGTCGGCGACGAGGAAGTCATCCTTGGCCTGTCGGGCGGCGTGGATTCCTCAGTGGCTGCGGCATTGATCCATAAAGCGATCGGCAAACAGCTGACCTGCGTGTTCGTCGACAACGGCCTGCTGCGCTTGAACGAAGCCGAGCAGGTGATGGCGACCTTTGCGCAGAATCTGGGCGTCAAGGTCATCCACGTCAACGCTCGTGACCAGTTCATGGGGCATTTGGCAGGCGTCATCGATCCAGAACAAAAACGCAAAATCATCGGCCGCGAATTTATCGAAGTGTTCCAGACCGAGTCGGCCAAGCTGCCCAAGGCCAAATGGCTGGCACAGGGCACGATTTATCCGGACGTCATCGAATCGGCAGGCACTAAGACCAAAAAAGCCCACACCATCAAATCGCACCACAACGTCGGCGGCCTGCCGGACACGCTCCACCTGAAACTGTTGGAGCCGCTGCGCGAATTATTCAAGGATGAAGTGCGCGACCTCGGCCTGGCGCTCGGTTTGCCGCGCGACATGGTGTTCCGTCATCCGTTTCCGGGTCCGGGGCTGGGCGTGCGCATCCTCGGCGAAGTCAAGGTGGCCTACGCCGACCTGTTGCGCGAAGCCGACGCGATCTTTATTGAAGAACTGCGCGCTTCCGGCTGGTATGACAAGACGGCGCAGGCTTTCGCCGTGTTCCTGCCGGTGAAATCGGTCGGCGTGATGGGCGACGGCCGCACCTATGAATATGTGGTGGCGCTGCGTGCCGTGCAGACCACTGACTTCATGACCGCACACTGGGCCGAGTTGCCATACAGCCTGCTGGCCAAGGTATCCAACCGCATCATCAATGAAGTGCGCGGCATCAACCGCGTGGTCTACGATATCTCGGGAAAGCCGCCGGCGACTATTGAGTGGGAATAGAAAACTGTAGTACCTAGCCGGCACAATCTCAGGGGAGGGGTGTTAATGGCGCACGGAGACGGGATTACCTCAATTCGCGATAGGCTACTAAAGGAGCGTCACAGCCTCCTTGATCTATCGACGCGCAATCGACTGCTAAATACTCCTCTGAGGACGAAAAATAATCGTGCCATTGAGATCGTCAACGAAAAAGCTGAGGAAGTTTTTAGGCTCCTGACATCGGATAAAGCGTTAACTTTCTTACCTGGCGTTCAACTTAGCGAGAAGGAACGGGGTGAGCTTGATTCTGATGATGATGTTACCGGGGGAATTCTGCAGCCTGAGGACGATTCGCCAGATGAGCGTGGACTCGCGTTGCGTCATTCAGATGCTCGTCTTCAAACACGACTAACCTCTAAGGGGCTACAGAAACGGCTACTGGATGTTTGGTACGATGCCGAAACCTTAGAGCAAGAGCAAGGCGTTAATATTCTTTATCTGGCGATAGGTCTATTGCGTTGGTTCGATAGTGATAGTTCTGAGATCGTGCGACATGCCCCACTAGTGCTCTTGCCTGTCAAGTTGGAGCGCACAAGTGCAGCTGACAAATTCAAATTGCGCTGGCGGGAGGAGCCACCCTCACCCAACCTCACCCTCCAAGCCAAGATGAAAGCAGAGTTTTCTCTAACCATTGAAGACTTTAAAGACGAGGACGAGGTCGATCTTGCTGGTTATTGCGCTAGCGTAGCCACGAGCATTGCAAATCAGAAGCGATGGGAGGTTCTTCCTAACGCAATGGTTTTAGGGTTTTTCTCATTTTCCAAGTTTTTGATGTATCGCGATCTCGATCCGGACAACTGGCCTAAGGATGCGGGCATTGATAAACGCGAAATAATCGCCGCACTGCTCCGCGATGGCTTTGCAGAGAGTGTGCCTTTGGTGCCTGACGATGCGGCTATTGACGATGTTATCAAGCCTATTGAATTGCATCATGTGGTTGACGCTGACAGCTCTCAGACCGTTGTTATCGCCGAGGCTTCCGGCGGGCGATCCTTGGTTGTCAAGGGCCCGCCAGGTACTGGTAAATCCCAGACTATTACCAACATCATCGCTGCTGCTGTTGCAAGGGGTAAAAAAATCCTCTTTGTTGCTGAAAAAATGGCGGCGCTCGGCGTTGTGCATCGACGCCTGCTTGCCGTTGGTCTCGGTCCCCTAACCCTAGAGTTGCACTCTAACAAAGTAAGCAAACGTACCGTTCTTGAGGAGCTCAAGCGGACGAGGGACGCACAGCATCGACCGGCGCGCGGCGATTTGACAGTAGTGCAAAAGCTTACTGATGTTCGCGGGTCACTTAACGACTTTGCTAAAAAACTTCACGAGCCACTGAAACCGAGTGGACTGACACCTCAAGAGATATTGGGACGCCTTGCTCGGACACACGAATTGTCAACCCCAACCGGCTTCATCCTAGACGGAGCGGCGAGTTGGAGCCGAGAGGCTGTCGCCGAGCGACGTGAAATGGTTGGCGATGTCATGGAGCGGCGACGCAATCTCGGCCCCGTTCCAGAGAATGTCTGGCGTGGCGTACGTTGTGACGCGCTTGATCCTGTTGAGCGACTGGCGCTGGGTGAGCGCATTGCGCGGCTTGCGGAGATGCAAGTTAAGATGGATGCCCATGCACGTGTAGCAGTCGATGTTTTGGGGGCTCCATCGCCA
>JAYUYQ010000143.1:0-5636 GCA_043752435.1 Betaproteobacteria bacterium | reverse complement strand
ATCAAAACAGCGTTGAGTACGTACTTTTGCGTTGCAATACGCTGTTGCCGGAAATCCACAACCGGATTCGATTCATTAAAAAAACTTGACAAAGGTATTGCATTTATTTTTGTGCTTAGCATAGAATTGGCGCACCGAACACGGTTCTCGCCAATTTTTTTGGTTGGAGCGCGGAATGGCGGTTAACAAAACGCCATGAAATGTTCTTGAAAATCGTGTGCAGGTAGTGCGGAACAAAAGCCGCATTCAAACGATGCCTAAGTTAACTTTCAAGGAGACGATTATGGCAGCGAAGAAAAAAGCTAAGAAAAAAGCCGGTAAGAAGAAAGCAGCCAAGAAGAAGTAGTAGTAGTTGCGAAGGCCGGGTAACCCCCGGCCTTCGCATTTCTGCATCCCCTCTCGCGCATTCTCCGCGCATCAATGTCCGGCCTTTTTTTTCAGCATTAACCTTCCGCACCAATCTCTCCAGGTTTTTATGGAGCATTGGTCAGCGCATTGAGTGACACCAGCACATCAATAAAATATCAATAAAATCAGATACTTATAGATATTCGACGCAGCCGTGCCATGGCACTGCAGAACGCCGTGCACGCACGCACGATCTTTTCAGGGATTGAGTTGCCGATAGACCGCGTCGGCGACGCGCAATAATTCAGCGCGATCCGTTTCACCGGACAACGCGTAACCGAGGCGGCCGTCGAGCCAGTAAAAAACGCCGACATTATTTTCCTGCGCAAAACGAAATGCCGTCTGTTCACGCGCTTCTTTACTGACGCGTACATAAAGTGTCAGGCGCTGGCCCTTGCTGTCCTGGTACATGAACTGCGCCGCAGGTCCGCGATCGCCAGGCAATAAACGTCCGCCGACCAGCGAGTACCCCTGCGCCGCAAGATGGGGAATCTTCAGGCCGGTACCCAGCCGTTTCGACAGCCAACGCACCAAATGCTCTTCCTGGTCAGCGCCAACTTCCACCGGATGCCGTACTTCGGGGCTGTAAACGGCATGAGCCACTGCAGCAATCCGGGCCAGATAGACCGTTTGCGTACGTTCGCCGGCGACATAAGCCTGCAATTGCCAGCCGCCAAAGCCGCTGACCGCCATTAATGCCGCGGCAACGGCATAACGCTGCAGCGGCACCAGCCAACGGCGCTGCAGCTCAGGTTGCAGCCGGGCCGGTACCGCCGCGGCAAGCAGCGGAGCGTACGCCACCTGAAAGGCCTCGTTCTGACGGCGATACGCCGCCACGCGCTGCGCGTCGTCCCCATGCTGGGCCAGATGTTGCGCCACCTCCACCGCACGCACCGCCGGCAGTCGCCCGTCGACATAGGCCTGCAGTTCGGCGTCAGTCACCGGATGCGTGCTCATTTGGCCACTTTCATACGGCCGCTCTCATCAGGCCACCCTCATTTGATCACCTTCAGTGGCGCGGATTCCGGCAACCCCTGCATCAGCCGGCGCAGCCGCTCCCGACCGCGCGACAGCCGCGACATCACCGTGCCAATCGGCACTTCGAGTACGCAGGCAGCCTCTTCATAAGTCATTTGCTCCAGTCCCACCAATAACACCACGGCGCGCTGTTCTTCCGGCAACGCCTGCAGTGCCGCATCCAGATCGCGTATTTCCAACCGATCGGTGCTTTGCGGCTGCGGTCGGTCAGCCATTGCATCGTCGAGCTGCACCGTACGGCTGACGGCGGCGCTGCGCACCTGGTTCACGAATACGTTATGCATCACGGTAAACAGCCAAGCCCGCAGATCCGTGCCTTCGCGCCACAGGTTTCGTTTGACCAGCGCGCGTTCCAGCGCATCCTGCACCAGATCATCAGCCGCACTGGCGTCACCCGTCAGCGCACGCGCATAACGGCGCAGCCGGGGGATGTATTGCATGGCCTGGGTGGCAAACACGTCGGATGCCGGTCGATTCACCTGCGGTTACCTCCTGAACACGGCGTTGCCCGGGGTTATTCCCCGGGGCGCAAGGATGATTTTACGCGGCAGTGATCGACCGTTACGCTCAGACCAAAAACAGCGTGGCGAGACCGAGAAATATGAAAAATCCGCCGCTGTCGGTGATCGCGGTGATCATGACGCTGGAACCGATGGCCGGATCGCGGCCGAATTTCTCCATCAACAGCGGAATCGCCACGCCCATTATCGCCGCCAGCAGCAGGTTCAACACCATCGCGCCGGTCATCACCAGACCCAGTTGCCAGCTGTGGTAAATCAGGAACGCAAACAGGCCGACCACGCTGCCCCAGATCAGGCCGTTCAGCGCCGACACGCTGATTTCCTTCAGAAAAAGTTTGCGGGCGCTGTCCTGGGAAATCTGCCCCAGCGCCAGCGCACGCACGATCATGGTGGTGGTCTGGTTGCCCGAATTGCCACCGATGCCGGCGATGATGGGCATCAGTGCCGCCAGCGCCACCAGCTGCGCAATCGAGTGTTCGAATATTCCGATCACGCGGGACGCGATGAATGCCGTGACCAGGTTGATCGCCAGCCACGCCCAGCGGTTGCGCACGCTTTTCCATACCGATGCAAACAAATCCTCATCCTCGCTCAAACCACCGGCAGCCAGCGTCTCGGTGTCTTTCGCTTCACGGTTGTAATCGACCACGGCATTGACTGTCATGCGGCCGACCAGGCGGCCTTCGCCGTCAACAACCGGCGCGGACACCAGGTCGTAACGCTCGAAAGCGCTGGCCGCATCACGCGCGTCCTGCCCCGGCTGGAAACTGGTGTAATCGCGAATCATCACGTCGCCAACCAGCGTCTCGGGGTCACTGACCAACAGCCGGTTTACCGGCAACAGGCCCTGCAGATGTTCATCGCGATCGACCACAAACAGCTGATCGGTATGGTCCGGCAACTGATCGAGGCGGCGCAGGTAACGCAGCACCACCTCCAGGGTGACATCCTCGCGCACCTCGATCATCGCGAAATCCATCAGCGCACCGACCGCTTCTTCGGGATACGACATCGCGGCGCGCAACTGCTCGCGCTCCTCGGTCGACAGACCTTTGAACACATCAAGGATGACTTCGCGCGGCAGGTCGGGCGCAAGATCGGCGATCTCGTCGGTGTCGAGCTGCTCGGTTGCGGCAACCAACTCGCCCTCGTCCATGTGCGCAATCAGCGTCTCGCGCACCGCATCCGAGACTTCCAGCAGGATTTCACCGTCGCGCTCGGCCTTGACCAGATCCCACACCACCAGTCGCTGGTCGAGCGGCAACGCTTCCAGGACATAAGCAATGTCGGCTGAATGCACCCGGTCGAGCAACTGCTGCAGAGCGCCGAGGTGCTGGCGATGCACCAGCGTCTCAACCAGTTCGTGGCGCGGGCTTTCCTGGCGATGGACCAGGTTCTCCACCAGCTCATGACGATGCAGCAGTTCGAGCACCTGCTCGAGCTGCTTTTCCACGCCGGGACGGGTTTCCTGCCTGTCGGCCATCAGTGAGTCCTGATGCGGATTGAGGGATTGAATCTGCGGCCACATTCTAGGTAGATCACGGCGCAGTGTCCAAGCATTCGTGGCTAAAGCGCAGACAGGCCACAGGGAAAAAGGTATCTTTGGGCTGCTGCAAATTTACAGTCGCACCGCCATCCCCATGTCCGCATTACTGAACAACAAGCTGCGCCAGGCCCGCAATCTGCTGCAAATCGGCGACGCCGCCGGCGCGCTGGCCGTCTGTGCGGAAATCCTCGCCAAGGCGCCGCGTAATCCCGAAGCATTGACGCTACGCGGCATCGCTGCACTGATGGGCGGCACACCCGCAGACGCTGCCCGGGATTTCCGTCAAGCATTGGTCACCGCGCCCGGTGATGGCGCCATACTGGAATATCTTGGTTTGGCACTGCTCCATCTTGGCGCGTTTGCCGAGGCCGAGCAGTCGCTGCAACGCGCATCCGCCATCCGGAGCGCGCCCGCATCGGTATGGATGCGATTGGGAATTGCCGTCCTGCGCCAGGGACGGGCGCAAGAAGCCTTGATACCGCTGCAGCGTGCCATCACCATGGCGCCCAACGACACGGATTGCCTGCTTAGCCTGGGCCAGGCGATGGGTGCCGCCGGCGATACAGCGGGTGCCGAAGAACAGTTTTCGGCCATTCTGGCGGCGGCGCCCGGTCATCCCGACGCGCTGTTCAATATGGGCGTTTTGGAAATGGAAGCCAAACACTTTGCCGCTGCAGCACAGTGGTTTGAGCGGGTGCTCGGTGTCCGACCGCAACATCCTGACGCCCTCATTAATCTCGGCGTGATCGCCGAGCAAAATCAGGACGCGCAGCAGGCCCTGGAATTGTTCAGGCAAGCGGTGACGGCAAACCCCGGCAATACACAGGCATTGACCAAACTCGGCAATGCCCTGGCACGCAGCGGGCAACATGCGCTGGCTTATCGCCATCTCCAGGCCGCGGCAGGCCAGCAGCCGAAGTTCATCGAAGCGCTGGAGGGTCTGGCGCATACCTGTGCCGCACTGGGACGCTTCAAAGAGGCTGCGGCGCACTGTGAACAGGCGTTACTGCTGGAACCTGAAAACCCCGCGCTCTCCGCAGCACTGGCAAGCGCGCAACTGCAACAGGGCGACCTGGACGGCGCGCAGCGCCGTGCCGAACAGTCAATCCGGGCCGATTCAAAACGGCCCGCGCCCTATCAAGTGTTAGCAGATGTCCTTTTTTTCCGGAAATCCCCCGCCGCGGCCATTGAAATTCTCGAACAGGGTTACGCGCAAACCGGCGACGGCACATTGCTGGGCATGCTGGCCGCTGAACTGCGCCGGACTTGCCAGTGGGAAAAATGGTCACGGATTTGGCCGGAAATCCATGACCGACTCGACGGCAAAACAGCACTGGGCGGCCCTTTTGCACTGCTTGCACAGCCCACCACGGCCGGGCAGCAACTCGCCTATGCAAGACGCTGGGCATCCAGATTCTTTGTGCGTGCCGCGGCGATTCCCGGCACACAGCGCGCTGATTCGGCCGGGCGGCGTTGCCGCATCGGCTATCTGTCATCGGATTTTCACGAACACGCGACCGCCTATCTGATGGCGGAATTGCTGGAACTGCATGACCGTACCACTTTTGAAATTTTCGCTTACTCCTACGGCCCCGAAGACCACAGCGCCATGCGCACGCGGCTGCGCGCGGCATGTGAGCATTTCATCGACATTGCCTGGGATCCCGACGACATCGCCGCCCGCCGCATCAGCGACGACCAGCTCGATATTCTGGTTGATCTCAAGGGCTACACCATGGGTTCGCGCACTGCCCTGCTCGCGGCCCGTCCCTGCGCGATCCAGATCAACTGGCTGGGTTACCCGGGCACCATGGGTGCCGATTTTATTGACTATGTCATTGCCGACCCGGTCATCATTCCGCCCGACATGGAAAAATTTTTTACCGAGTGTATCCTGCGACTGCCGTACACGTACCAGCCCAACGACCGCCATCGCGCCGTGGCGGATGCCCTTTCACGCCTCGAGTACGGCTTGCCGGAAAACGCGTTCGTGTTCTGCTGTTTCAACCAGGCCTTCAAGATCAGCCCGGAAATTTTCAACTGCTGGATGCGCATCCTGCAGCATGTCGACAACGCCGTGTTGTGGCTGCTGGAAGACAACCCGATCGCAACGCAAAACCTGC
>JAYUYQ010000142.1:0-13671 GCA_043752435.1 Betaproteobacteria bacterium | reverse complement strand
TGCCGCTCCTGCACCCGATCAAATGGGCGCGTGGCGAAATCAAGGACATCGACAACGTGATTGTCGTGGTCACGCTGAGCGACGGAACGCAGGGCATTGCCGATGCGCCGCCGCGGCCGACGATTTACGGCGAAACCCAGCAGTCGATCACCACCATCATCCGGGACCATTTCGCACCGAAACTGAAAGGCGTGGATGTATTCGATGTGGCGGGGGTGTGGGCGGTGTTCGACCAGTACGCCGGCAATCCCGCCGCCAAGTCCGCGATCGACATGGCGATTTTCGATGCCCAGGCTAAACATCTGGGGATCAGTTGCGCGCAATTGCTCGGCGGCACGCCGAAGGCGTTGCCGGTCAATCGCCGGCTGATGCTGGGTTCAAACAAGACCATGCTCGCCGAGGCTGAACAGATGATCAAGCGCTACGGCTTCAAGGCGTGGAAGGTCAAATGCGGCATCGACAAAAAACGCGATATCGCACTGCTGCGGGCGCTGCGCAAACTGGTCGGTGACGACCACGAAATCACCATTGACTGCAACCAGGGCTACTCATCTCAGGATCTGCTGGAAACCGCGCCGTATTTCGAGGAGGTCAATGTCGCGCTGATTGAGGAACCGATCCCTGCGCGCGACGGCGCCGGCAAACGCTTCTGCGCCGAACGCACCCGCGTGCCGATTTCCGGCGACGACTCCTGCATGACCCCGGACGATGTGCTGCATGAATTGAAGCTCGGCGCCATCCGCGCTGTGGTCATCAAATGCGCGCGGACCGGGTACACCCGGTCGCGGCAGGTGCTGGCGCTGGCACAATCGTTTTACACGCCGGCGCACAACGGCACCCAGGCTGATATGCAGATCGGCTGCGTGGCGGCAGCGCATTTTGCCAGCACCTACACCACGCCGCATGCGCACGAGTTTTCCAGCTTCATCGACGCCAAAGATCATGTCGCCAACGAAGACCCGGTGATCAAAAACGGTAACCTGCTACTGCCTGTCGGGCCGGGCATTGGGATGACCTTGGACTCACGTAAAATTAAGAGATATCGTATTGATTTATAATATTAATTTGTCTATTAGCGGGCGCTCACTTTCAGGTGTTTTAACGGCATTGGCGGGGCTACTGCTCTGCGGTGGGCTGGCGGCGCGTGCCGCGGATATGCCGCCGGAAAAGCCGCTGGATCTGCGCGGCAGCGAGCTCCAGTTCTTTATCGAGAACGATTTCTTTAACGGCACCGATCAGTACTACACCAACGGCATCAAGATCGGCGGCGGCATTCCGGCAGACAAGGTCAGCTAGCTGTTCACGCTGGCACCCAATACGCTGCTAGACGCCATCACCGACGGCGCCAGCAATCACTTCGGCCTGTTCATCGGCCAGAACATCTACACGCCAAAGAACATCTCCATTGCCGCGCCGCAGCCGAATGACCGGCCGTGGGCGGCCTGGGCCTACATCGGTGCAGTGGCGCAAAGCGTCAAGGAAGACCGGCTGCACACTGTCGAATTCGACCTCGGTTTTGTCGGGCCGCCCGCGCTGGGCAAACAGGTGCAGACCTTCTGGCATGACCATATCTCCGATTCACCGGAATCGCAGGGCTGGGCCAACCAGATTCGCGGCGAACCGGGGCTGATGCTGACTTATGTGCACAAGCGGCGTTATGGCCCCAGCACCGGCGTGCAATTCGTGCCGCATGCCGGGCTCAGTATCGGCACCATCATGACCCTGGCACGCGCCGGCGGTATCGTACGCTTTGGCCAGAACATGACCGGCTTCGGGCCCGATGGCATCGAACCCGGTGGCGCGATGCTCAAAAACACCCGTCGTCAGAAGGATGAAGGACGTTACCAATCCTGGGAATGGTTCGCCTTCGCCGGCGTCGATGGCCGGCTGGTCGCCCACAATATTTTTCTCGACGGATCGCTGTTCCGTGACGGCCCGGGTATCGCGCGTAACGACAAGGTGTACGACATTACCGCAGGTCTGTCGGGGCGCATCGACAAGGTCCGGATGTCGGTCACTCAGGTCAAACGCAGTGCTGAATTCGACGGCGGCGGCAGGCAGAGGTTTTATTCGATCAATCTGGGCATCGAGTTCTGAAGCCTTGAGCCTGCTTTGATGTTGGCGCCTTGAACACACGGATCATCGGCTTTCACCAGGACGATGCCGGCGACTGGGCTGCTGAACTCGCCTGCGGCCACCACCAGCATGTGCGGCACAGCCCGCCATGGACCAACCGTCCGTGGGTTATCACGGTGGAAGGCCGGCTATCGATGATCGGCCACGCGCTGCCCTGCAAGAAATGCGATATCGGCGCGCCGCCGGATTAGGGTCTGTTAACCATCACTTCATGAGTGCGACGGCGATGATTTAGCCTCAGGGCCCTAGCGTGCTGCCCGCCGCACTTCACCCCCCGTCATCAGCAACACATCGCCGCTGATCCAGCGCGCGCTGGGGCCGCACAGATAACGCACCAGATCGGCGACCTCTTCCACCGTGCCCGGGCGTTTGATCGGGATGGTCGACAAGCGCTGTTCCCATTTTGCCGGATCGCGCAGCGTGTCGATGCGTGCGGTGTCGAGAAAACCCGGGGCAATGACGTTGGCGGTGATGCCGTACTGGCCCAGTTCATCGGCCAGTGAGGACATCAGCGCATGCATGCCGGCCTTGGACGCGGCGTAGGCGGAAAACGTCGCCGGTGCTTTCAGCGCGGCGCCCGAAGAAATGCTGACAATACTGCCGCCGTTGCCCTGCACGATCATCTGTTTTGACGCGTACTTGGAGCACAGCATGGTGCCCGTCAGGTTGATGTCAAGGATAGTGCGCCACAGGTCGTCGTCGAGATCCTGCACCGGCACGCGGTCGGCGGCGCGGGGATAAGTGGCGTTGTTGATCAGGATGTCGATGCGGCCGAGGTGTTGCACCACTTCGCCGACCATACGCTGCACCTCTTCGGCCTTGCGCACATCCATGTAGGCGCCGTACGCGCGTACGCCCAGGGTTTCGATTTCAGCGACCACATCGGGCAGTCCGCGCCAGCCGTCCTTTTGTTCATCGGCAGTCAGGCCGGATGAATTGCGGCTGTTGCCGGTGACCGCAACATCGGCGCCGGCACGGGCCAGCGCCAGTGCGATGGCACGGCCGAGGCCGCGTTTTCGCGTCGCGCCGGTGACCACGGCGACCTTGCCTTTGAGTTCATGGTTCATGCGGATTCCTTCTGTGAGCAGCGATGGTAGGCGACCCGTGCACGCCGGGCAACGCCACACGGTGTGGACCGGCGATCAGGGATGGTGCGCCGCCTTGTAAAATCCGGGAATACGGGGAGGAATGGTCTTGAGCAAAATCTTGATCGAAGCAATCGAACTGGTGGTTTGCGACATGGCCGGCACCACGGTGCGCGATGCGGGCCAGGTGCCCAGGGCATTTACGTCGGCGCTGGCCGTGCACGGCATTGCCGTGACACCACAAGCGATCAACAACCTGCGCGGGGCGTCGAAGCGGCTGGCGATCCTGAACCTGATCCCCGAAGGTGGCGATCGTGAGGCGCGCTCGCAGCAGGTGTACGCGACCTTTGTGCAGCATCTGGCACAAGTGTTCAGCGGCACCGTCGAGCCGGTACCCGGCGCGCGCGAAATGATCGATACGCTGCGCAGTCGCGGCGTAAAAGTCGCGCTGAATACCGGCTTTGACCGCGACACCACCAACCTGCTGCTCGATGCGCTGCACTGGCGCGAGGGTGTGGTCGATGCCGTGGTCTGCGGTGACGAAGTACTGCTGGGCCGGCCGGCGCCGTACATGATTTTCCGCTGTATGGAAGCGACCGGCGTGGTTGATGTGCGGCGCGTGGCCAATGCCGGTGATACCGTGCTCGACCTGCAGGCGGGACACAACGCCGGAGTGGCGCTGAACATCGGCGTGCTGTCGGGCGCGCATGGACGCGATCAGATGCAGCCCCTGCCGCACACACACCTGCTGAACAGCGTGGCCGAGCTGCCGGAATTGCTCAGGGCCTGTTAATCATCATTTCATCTGGCTAACAGGTGTCGTTATTAAGCGACGATTTTAGAAATTACCGATCGTGCTGTAGGCAATTTGCTGTGTTGCAGCGTTAAGCTGTTGACTGCTTAATCGATTTTCTTAACACTATTGCGCTGAACTTTTACCGCGGCATCCGGCCCAATCGTCCCATGCGCCCTTTTCCCTTTTTTCCCCTGCTGATTTTGTTGCTGCTCCCGGCATTGCTGCCGGTGCGTGTTATTGCCTTGGCATCGGCAACAGTGAAAACCATTCCGCAACAAAAACATGCGACGGCAAAAACACTGTTATCTCCGGCCTTGGTCAAACCTGCCGGGGCGAGTGCCTTGTCAGTGGTCACCGCAACAGGGCCGAATCAGGCCGGTTATGTGCATTACTGGATGATTACCGCGCCCGACGGGGAGTATGAGATCCAGGTGGGCATTGAACTGCCGGACCAGCGCATTGCCTGGTCATTTCCCGGGCTGGGTGTACATGTGACGCCGTTTATTGCCGAGGGTGAGGTCGATGCCAACGGCAGGGTATTCCAGGTGCAGCATCTCTACGGTCTGCGCCCTTTTACCAACGACACATCCATGCGCAGCCTGCGCAGCAGTCTGATGCGCCGGGTGACGCCGCTGGTCAAACAGCAGGTGCCTTATTGCGAGATGAACGGCGTGGCGCCCGGCCTGTGCATGAGTTGCATGGGTTTTGTGTCGCAGGTGCTGTTCCCGGGGCGGACACCGGAATTTGCGAATTTCCCGAGCAGCTTTTCGCGCATTGACGGCGAGTCGTACCACACCACCGAGGACCTGCTGCTGTATCTGACCGGCCTGAGCAATCTGCGCACGGATGCGGCACGAAAGCGGCGCATGGAAGCCATCGGCGGGCCACCGGAGCTGCAGGAAGAACTGGCGCGGCTGACCGCAAAACTGACGGAGACGCCGGTGGCGGTGGCTGCAGCAAAATCGCCGGAGAAACGCCGGGCGGCTGCGCCCAAATCTGCGATCAAGCGTCCCGGTTAGCCAACCGGGGACGCGTCAAAAAGTTTCGTCGTCGCGCAGGTAGCGCCACTGTCCGATGGGCAGATCGCCGAGCATGACGCGGCCGATGCGCACCCGTTTCAGGCCGGCCACCGTAAGTCCGACCATTTCGCACATGCGGCGAATCTGGCGTTTTTTGCCCTGGCGCAGCACAAAGCGCAGCTGATCTTTGTTCTGCCACGAGACTTCGGCCGGGCGCAGCGCTTCGCCGTCCAGGCTCAGGCCGTGGTTCAGCAGTGCCAGTCCGTCCTTGTTGATTTTGCCGGTGACACGCACCAGGTATTCTTTTTCCACCCGCGAGTTTTCGCCGATCAGCTGTTTGGCGATGCGCCCGTCCTGGGTCAGGATCAACAAGCCCGTGGAGTCGATGTCGAGCCGGCCGGCGGGGGCGAGGCCGCGCAAATGCCGTGGATCGAAACGCTGTGGGTTGCGGTCGCCGGTGTATTGGGTTTCAGCAGTGACCAGTACGATTGCTGGGCGGTAATTTTTTTCGGGTTGTGCCGAGACAAAACCGATGGGCTTGTTGAGCAGCACGGTGACCCGCGCTTCCTGCTTGCTTTGCGCGGCGGGCGCCAGTGTGATGGTCTGGGTCGGCAGGATGCGCGTCCCGAGTTCGGTGATCGGCACGCCGTCGACCAGCACCCAGCCGCGCTCGATGTAACTGTCGGCCTCGCGCCGGGAACAGAACCCTTGCTCCGACATCAGCTTGGACAGGCGGATTTTTTCCATGATGGGAGGTTTGCTGCAGCACCGGTGATGGTGCAGCAAAGTGGTTATTTATAAGTATTTGATTTTATTGTTATTTTTATTGTGCTGCAGGTCAAAGTGCAGCAAAGATTTTTGCTGCGGCTTTGATGGTGCGGTCGATTTCTGCAGCGCCATGGGCCGCCGAGACAAAACCCGCTTCATAGGCCGAGGGCGCCAGATAAATACCTTCGGCAAGCATGGCGTGGAAAAACCGGTTGAAGGTTTCTTTATCGCATTGCATCACTTCGGCGTATAAGGACGGCGGTGTGGCGCGAAAATACAAGCCGAACATGCCGCCGACGTTGCGCGCTGAAAAAGCGATGCGCCGCGCCTGCGCCGCCTCGGTCAGGCCGACGCACAACTGGTGGGTGGTGCTGGCGAGCTTGTCGTAAAAATTCGGAGCCTGGATCAGTTTCAGCGTGGCCAGTCCGGCGGCCACTGCCACCGGATTGCCCGACAAGGTGCCGGCTTGATATACCGGACCCACCGGCGCCAGACATTGCATGATGTCGCGGCGCCCGCCAAAGGCGCCCACCGGCAGGCCGCCGCCGATGACCTTGCCCAGCGTGGTCAGGTCAGGCTTGATGCCGTATAGCGCCTGGGCACCACCGAGCGCAACGCGGAAACCGGTCATTACTTCATCGAATATCAGCACCGCGCCATGCTGCGTGCACAATTGACGCAGCAATTCGAGAAATCCCGGCTGAGGCGGGACCAGGTTCATGTTGCCGGCGACAGGTTCGACGATGACTGCAGCAATTTCGCCGCCCTCACGCGCGAAGGTCGTTTCCAGCCCGGTCTCGTCGTTGTAGTCCAGCACGAGAGTGTGTGCTGCGGTTTCCGCTGGTACGCCGGCGGAGGACGGCTGGCCGAAGGTCAGCGCACCGGAGCCGGCCTTGACCAGCAGTGCGTCGGCATGACCGTGATAACAGCCTTCGAACTTGATGATTTTGCTGCGCCCGGTGAAGCCGCGGGCGAGACGGATCGCGCTCATCGTGGCTTCGGTACCGGAACTGACCAGCCGCACCTGATCCATGGACGGCACAAGCTTGTGCAGCACATCGGCCATTTCGACTTCGGCTTCGGTGGGCGCGCCGAAGGACAGGCCACGTTCCGCCGCCTGCTGCACGGCGCGGACGACGTCGGGATGGGCGTGGCCGCAGATCAGCGGTCCCCACGAGCCGACATAATCTATATAGCTGTTGCCGTCGGCGTCCCACACCAGCGGGCCCTTGCCGCGCTGGAAAAACAGCGGTGTGCCGCCGACCGACTTGAAGGCGCGCACGGGCGAATTAACGCCACCCGGGATGGTCAGTTGGGCGTGGTTAAAGAGCTTTTGACTTTTATTCATGTTGGGTTTAAAGCAGACGCTGATCGAATAAACGTTGATCGAATAGAGTCCGAAACTCCCGTGCTGCCGCAGCAACATCGTGCGCGGTAAATACTGCGGAGATGACGGCAACGGCATCGACACCGGCGGCAATCAGTTGCGCTGCATTGTGCGGCGTGATGCCGCCGATCGCCACCACCGGCAGGCGGAACTGTTGTTTGGCGCGGCTGATCAGGTCCAACGGTGGGCGCACGGCATCAGGTTTGATGCCGGAGGCAAAAAAACTGCCGAAGGCGATGTGATCGGCGCCGGCAGCCACTGCGCTTTGCGCCAGTTCAATGCGGTCGTAACAGGAAGCCCCCAGCAGTTTGGCCGGGCCGAGTTGTGCCCGTGCCGCAGCGATGTCGCCGTCGTCACCGCCCAGGTGCAGGCCGGCGGCATCGACGTCGAGTGCCAGGTCGAGGTGGTCGTTGATGATCAGCGGCACGGCGAATTCCATGCACAAGGCCTGCAGCGCCTTTGCCTGTTCGCGGCGCAATGCGGCGGATGCGGTTTTATTGCGGTACTGCAGCACGCGGGCACCGCCGGTCAATGCGGCGCGCGTGCGCAGCAACAGGGTATCGGTATCGGCGATATCGGGCGTGATCGCATACAGCCCGGTGATCGGCGTGTTCACGCCGATTTATCGTTGCTGCCGTTGCTGCCAACCTCGGCCGCATCGGCTGCGGTTTCATCTTCCCGGGCCCAGAACAGGCGGTCCGGAATCTGTTGGCCCATGCCCGGCCGGAACGCCAGTTTCAGCGATTGCCAGGTGTATTCCTGCGCGTCGCGCACCGCTTCCTGGATATCGACACCGTTGGCGATGGTGGCGGCCAGCGCCGAAGCCAGCGTGCAGCCCGAGCCGTGGTAACTGCCGGGCAGGCGCGGCCAGGCGTCGCTGCGCACTACGCCTTCATTGTTGTACAGCGTGTTGACGACGTCGTTGGTGTGCTCATGGGTGCCGGTGATCAGCACATATTCGCAGCCGGATTCGAGGATGCGCCGCGCGCATTCGGCGAGGTCAGGGTTGTCGCCCTCGCTGTCATCGTCGGCAAGCCGCCGGGCTTCGATGCTGTTGGGGGTGACGATGGTGGTCTGCGGGATCAACAGTTCACGGATCGCCGCGAGCATTTCTTCGGAGGCGAGCTCATCGCCGCGACCGGAGGCCAGCACCGGATCCAGAATCAGCGGGATTTCAGGATAGTCGGAGACCACCTCAGCGACGGCGGCGACGGCTTCAAGGCTGCCCAGCACGCCGATCTTGAATGCGGCCACAGGCATGTCCTCGAGGATGCAGCGCGCCTGGTCGGACACCCATTCACCGTCGATAGGCATAATTTCATCCACACCCGTAGTGTCCTGGATGGTGATCGCAGTGACCACAGAGACCGGATGGCAGCCCATGCTGGCGAGCGTCATGATGTCCGCCTGCAAGCCGGCGCCGCCGGTCGGATCGGTGGCGGCGAAGACCATGACAATGGGCGGCGAATCAGTCATCAGGATTGGGAGGCAGGGTGGGATCGGCTAGAATGGCGAAGGAATTGTAGCGTGTGAATTGTAGCTTATTTAACTCTGGCAAATTTTGATGATCACCGATAACGGGCAGTATAAGAAGTACATGTGTTTGATCTGCGGCTACATTTACGACGAAGCGGCGGGGGTGCCTGATGAAGGCATTGTGCCGGGCACCAAGTGGGAAGATGTGCCGATGAACTGGACTTGCCCCGAGTGCGGCGCGCGCAAGGAAGATTTCGAGATGGTGCAGATCTGAGCGCTAACGCGAACCTGAAAATACTGAGGGTGCTCGCATGAGACTGCTGCATACGATGATCCGGGTCGGCGACCTGCAACGCTCGATTGATTTTTATACCCAGGTATTGGGCATGCGGCTGCTGCGCAAATCCGATTATCCCAGCGGGCGGTTTACCAATGCGTTTGTCGGCTATGACGATGAATCGCGCGCTGCGGTGCTGGAATTGACGCACAACTGGGATACGAAGTCCTATGACATGGGCAGCGGTTTCGGCCATGTTGCGGTCGAAGTTGAGGATGCCTGCAAGGCCTGTGACGAAGTCAGAAAGCGCGGCGGCAAGGTCTCGCGCGAACCGGGGCCGATGAAACACGGCACCACGGTGATTGCGTTTGTCGAGGATCCGGACGGTTACAAAATCGAGTTCGTGCAGCGTAAAGCGGCAAGCTAGTTTGGCGCCGCCACGGCGTCGGCTATACGCACAAAATCCGCTACCGACAATTCCTGTGCCCGCGCGCCGGGATTGATATTGAGTCGTGCGAAGTCGGCGTCGGTAATGACCCCCTTCAAGGTGTTGCGCAGTGTCTTGCGTCGCTGCGAGAACGCGCGCGCGACCACGCTGCTGAACACGGCTTCATCGCGGGCTGGATGCGGCAGTGTCGCGAACGGCATCAGGCGTACCACGGCCGATTCCACCTTCGGCGCCGGATCAAATGATCCGGGCGGTACATCGAACAGCATTTCCATGTCGAAGCGGTACTGCAACATCACCGAGAGACGGCTGAATTCCGAATCGCCGGGCACCGCCACCATGCGCTCGACCACCTCCCGCTGCAGCATCACGTGTACGTCGCGGATGTGGCCGGCGAATTCAGCGAAGCGGAACAGCAGCGGCGTTGAGATGTTGTAGGGCAGGTTGCCGGCAACGCGCAGCTTGCTGCCCAGCGCAGAAAAGTCGAACTGCAGTACGTCGCCTTCGTGGATGGTCACGCTGGCTGTGGCATACCGTTCACGCAGCACTGCAATCAGGTCGCGGTCGATTTCAACGACCTGCAGGTGGTCCAGCCGGGCCAGGAGCGGCGTGGTCAGTGCGCCGAGGCCAGGGCCGATTTCGACCAGGTTGTCGCCGCGCTGTGGTGCGATGGCGGCAACGATACCGTCGATGATGCCGTCGTCGACCAGGAAATTCTGGCCGAAACGCTTGCGCGGAATATGTTTTACGATAGGTTTTGCACTCACGCGGCGGCGGTGTTTTTGCTGCGCACCGCGAGCTCAGCGGCGAGTTTGATCGCCGCGATCAGGCTTTCAACTTTGGCGTTTCCGCTGCCGGCGAGTTCCAGCGCAGTGCCGTGGTCGACCGAGGTGCGGATGATCGGCAGACCGAGCGTGATGTTGATGCCGGCGCCGAAGCTGGCGTATTTAAGCACCGGCAGGCCCTGATCGTGATACATCGCCAGCACGCAGTCGCATTGCGCCAGCCGGTCCGGATGAAACAGCGTGTCGGCGGGCAGCGGCCCCGTGAGATCAAACCCTTCTTTGCGCAGGCGTTCCAGCACCGGCACGATGATGTCGATTTCCTCGCGGCCGAAGTGTCCCGATTCACCGGCATGCGGATTGAGGCCGGCGACGATGATCCGCGGCCGCGGTATCGCAAAGCGTGTGATCAGGTCGTGCTGCAGTACGCGTAACGTGCGCTCCAGTCCATCGCGGGTGATGGCTGCCACCACTTCATGCAGCGCCAGATGCGTGGTGGCCAGTGCCACGCGCATGCCGCCGCCGGCGAGCATCATCACCACCTGCCGCGCGTGCAACCGGTCAGCGAGAAATTCGGTGTGGCCGGTAAAGGCGATGCCGGCATCGTTGATCACGCCCTTGTGTACCGGTGCGGTGGCCATCGCGGCAAAAGTGCCGTCGCGACAGCCATCGGCGGCAATTTCCAGTGTGCGTAACACGTAAGCACTGTTGGCGGGATTAAGTGTGCCGGCTTGTGCAGCTTGCGCGAGCGGCACATGCAGCACCGAAAAATCGCCGGCGCTGGCGGCATCGCTGTAGCGCGGGATGTCATCAGAGATACTCAGCGCGCGAGCGCGGTCGCGGAGCAATGTGGCGTCGGCAATCACCACCACCCTTGCCGGCAGCCCGCGCTGCGCCAGCATGACGCAGAGGTCGGGACCGATGCCCGCGGGCTCACCCGCAGTGACGGCGACCAAAGGCGGTCTGGAGTGGGCGGGCACGGGGTCTTCCCTCTAACTAATTGTTTTTATTATGCTTTATTCCAGGCGTTGTTCGACATAGGCACGGTCGCGCAACTGCCGCACCCATTCCTGATAGGCCTCGTCGGTCTTGCGCTCGCGCAAGGCCTGACGCGCGTTCAGCCGCTGGCCTTCGCGGGTCATGTCCTGGGTGCGGCGTTCAAGCACCTCTATCAGGTGCCAGCCGAAGGGGCTGCGTACCGGCGCGCTGATTTCGCCGGGTTTCAGCGCATTCATCGCCTGTTCGAATTCGGGCACGGTATCACCGGGGTTCAGCCAACCGAGGTCGCCGCCGCGTGCAGCACTACCGTCCTCGGAGCGGGAACGCGCCAGTTCGGCAAAGTCCGCCTTGTTGTTGAGGCGCTCTTTCAGTTGCAGCAGCCGGTTGCGCGCTTCGACCTCTGACACCAGTTCGTTGGTCTTGATCAGGATGTGGCGGGAGCGGGTCTGCTGCACCATGATCGGCGCTTGTCCACCGCGGCGTTCATTGAGTTTAAGGATATGAAACCCGTTGGGGCTGCGCAGCAGCTCGCTCAAATCGCCGATTTTCAGCGGTCGCAGCGCATCGAGGAACAGGCCGGGCAGGCGGCTGCTCTCGCGCCAGCCGATCAGGCCACCCTGCAGCGCTTCGGGCGCGTCGGAAAATGCCGCGGCGATCTGACGGAAATCCGTGCCGCCCTTGAGTTGTCCTAAAGCTTGTTCTGCCCGTACACGGCGGGTCTGCAACTGCTCCGGCGTGGCGTTTTCCGGAACAGTGACGAGGATGTGCGAAATGTTGAACTCATCGTTGCGCCCCTGGGTCTGCTGGGCCTTGATGAAGTTGTCGATTTCGGATTCGGTGATGACGATTTTCTGCGCAACTTCGCGATCGCGCAGCCGCGACAGCGTGATTTCACTGCGGATGTCTTCGCGGAATTTTTCGAATGGCACGCCGTCCTTGTCGAGCGCCGCGCGCATCTGCGCCGGAGACAGTTTGTTTTCATCGGCGATCCGCACCAGAGCCTTGTCGAGTTCGGCGTCATCGACGCGCATGCCGATGTCACGCGCGTGCTGCATCTGCACGCGATCGCCGATCAGGCGCTCGATCAACTGCCGTTCGATGACTTCCCGAGACGGCGGCGGCGTGCCTTGCTGGCGCAGCTGGCGGAAGGCGAAGTCGACGCGGGCGTTGAGTTCCTGCTGGGTGATGACTTCGTCGTTGACCACCGCGACGATGCGATCCAGGGTGACGATTTGCCGCGGTTTCGGCTGACCCCAAGCGGGGGCGCCGGGCAGCAGGACTGCCAGCAGGGCGCAGGACAGCAGGGTTCGGGGTTGCATGCAGGATCCAGACATTTCAAAAAGTGCTTGCTAAAACAGGGGAGGCCGGCTTTGGGCCGGCTAGAACAATCCCGGTACATTGTATTCGACCGGCGTGGTGGCGCGGGGGTCGAACTGTTTGTAGCCGCTGATGTTGCGGCGCAGGACTTCCAGCGGACTGCTGCCGATGCGCGACAGGCCGGAGAGTTCCAGCTGGACGAAAATGGAGGTGCTGGCACTGGCCGAGGTCGTGGCAAAACGGTGGGCGGCAATGCGCAATGCCCAGCACCGGTCGCTGTATTCGACCCCGGCCAGCGCTTCCAGTGTGCGCCCGTCGCGGAGCGAATAATTCCAGCGGCCGACAGCGGTCCAGCGGCCGTCAATCGGCCACTGCGTGGACAGATCGACCTGCTGCAGTAAGTTGACGGTTTCACGATAGGCAAGGTTGATCACTTTGCCGGCCTGCGGCTGGTAACGCGCGGCAATATTGAATTTCTGGGTTTGTTTCAGATCGGTGTTGTATTGCCAGCCGGCGTCGCCGGTCCAGTTTTTTGCGATGTTGCCACCGATGGTGGCGAGCAGATCTGATGAGTTGCTGTCGCTGGCACGCGAAGGCACCCCCGGTATGGTGACTCGCTGCGGCTCGAAGTAATAACGCTGGGCGAGCGCGGCGCGCAGGCGCTCGATGCCGGTGGCGGCGTCGATGAAGCGGGTGCTGACGCCGAGCGTCAGCTGATTGGCATCGTTGATGCGATCCTGGCCGCTGAACTGGTTCTCGGTAAAAATGGTGGCGAAATTGATGTCCTGCAGGCCGCTTTCGAAATTCGGCAGTCTGTTCTGGTCTTTGTAGGGGATGTAGACGTAATAGGCTTTGGGCTCCAGTGTCTGGATCAGCTTCTCACCGCGGGCTTCCATTTCACGCTCAAAGACCAGCCCGCTGTCCATGCTGAATATCGGCAGGCTGCGCGTGGTGTCGGGGAGCCCGGCCGTATTGTTGTTGCCGATGGCGTAATGCGTGACGTGGGCGCCGGCTTTGGGCGTGACATAAGCGTAGGAATTCTGCAGCGGCATGGCAAAACTGGGGTTCACCACGGTGCGCCTGCCGGTGACCAGAGAGGCATGCTCGAACGAAGTAAAGCTGCTGAGCATGTCAAAGTCGCCCCAGCGCGTGAGGCGCTGGGCCGTCAGAGAGAGCTGCGG
>JAYUYQ010000141.1:0-5670 GCA_043752435.1 Betaproteobacteria bacterium | reverse complement strand
GCTCGGCGCAGGCAGTAATGGCGCAGCCGGCTGTGCGGCAGGCTGTTGCCGCTTATCAGGCCAATGGCGCGGCGCGCATCATAATCATTCACGGCTCGCGGCTGGAAGTACAGTTGCAAGCCGAAGAATTGCGGGCATGGCTGGTGGCGTTGGCAGTGGATGGAGCACGGTTGCAGTTGCGTGCCGATCCGCAGGCTACGGTGTTGCGACTGGAAGTCACCGAATAATCGGCCATGTGTGTTGGTCAATCAAAAGGTGTGAATGCATGGGTATCAAACTGAGATCGACACGGGCGCAGAATAAAGGTGCAGATCAGGCTGATGCCGGCGCCACGCGCATCGCGGCCGTGCAGATGGCATCAGGGCCGCATGTGGGCGCCAACCTGAAAGAGGCGGCGCGGCTGATTGAAATCGCTGTCGAGCAGGGCGCGCGACTGGTGGGCTTGCCGGAGTATTTCGGCATCATGGGCCTGAAGGACACCGACAAGGTTGCAGTACGCGAAGAGTACGGTAGCGGCCCGATCCAGGAATTCCTCGCGGCGACCGCGCGCAAACACGGCATCTGGATCGTCGGTGGCTCGGTGCCACTGGTAGCTTCGGTGAAAGACAAGGTGCTCAATACCAGCCTGGTCTACGACAACAAAGGTAAATGCGTTGGGCGTTACGACAAGATCCACCTGTTTGGTTTTGAGATGGGCAAGGAAAAATATTCGGAAGAACGCACCATCGAACATGGGCAAAACGTCGTTGCTTTTGATACTCCTTTCGGTCGCATCGGGTTGTCGATCTGTTACGACCTGCGTTTCCCCGAACTCTACCGGGCGATGGGTGAGGTCGACCTGATCCTGGTGCCGTCGGCGTTTACCGAAACCACCGGCAAGGCGCACTGGGAGACGCTGATCCGCGCACGCGCCATCGAAAACCTCGCCTATGTGCTGGCCCCCGCGCAGGGCGGTTATCATGTCAACCGTCGCGAGACTCATGGCGACTCGATGATCGTCGATCCCTGGGGTGTGGTTCTTGATCGTCTGCCGCGCGGCTCCGGTGTGGTTGTGGCCGGCATGAACCGTACCCATATACAACGTCTGCGCCAGAGCCTGCCGGCACTGCAGCACCGCACACTGGGACTTTAACCAAGCTTCCCTGTATTTCTATAAGCATTTGTTTTTATTCAACATTTTTAAAGAGCATCCTCACATGCAAGCCGCAACTATTTTTGAGACGGCCAGCGCAATGCTGCTGGCTCCCCATGCCCTGAACGAGGGGCGTCTGCAGTCGGTGTTCGGTCAGATCATGGCGCACCACGTTGATTACGCCGACCTCTATTTTCAGTATTCGCGCAGCGAGTCGTGGAGCCTGGAAGAAGGCATCGTCAAATCCGGCAGTTTCAATATTGATCAGGGCGTCGGCGTGCGCGCCGTGAGTGGTGAAAAAACCGCCTTCGCCTATTCCGACGACATCACCTTCAACGCCTTGCAGGCCGCAGCGCAGGCGACGCGCGCGATCGGCCGCCAGGGCGGAGCCGGCAGCACGGCAATAGCACGGCGCGGCGAATTACGCGCGCTCTATGCCCCGCAGGATCCGCTGGCGAGCCTCGGTGCACCGGAGAAAGTGGCGCTGCTCGAACGGCTGGAACGCATCGCGCGCAGCCTTGATCCGCGGGTGACGCAGGTGATGGCCTCGCTGGCGGGTGAGTACGAAGTGGTGATGGTGGCGCGCAGCGATGGCATGCAGGCGGCGGATGTGCGGCCATTGGTGCGCTTGTCGCTGCAGGTGATTGTCGAAGCTGAAGGCCGGCGCGAGCAGGGTGGCGCAGGCGGCGGCGGGCGTTTTGACTACGCTTATTTCACCGACGAAGTGCTGAACGATTACGCGCAAAAGGCGGTGCAGCAGGCGCTGCTCAATCTCGATGCGCGGCCCGCGCCGGCCGGCACCATGACCGTGGTGCTGGGCTCGGGCTGGCCGGGGATTTTGCTGCATGAGGCCATAGGTCACGGTCTTGAAGGGGATTTCAACCGCAAGGGCACTTCGGCGTTCAGCGGGCGCATCGGCGAACGCGTTGCGGCGCCCGGCGTCACCGTGGTTGACGACGGCACCATCGCGCAGCGTCGCGGTTCCTTGAATGTCGACGACGAGGGCAATGCCACGCAGCGCAACGTGTTGATCGAGGACGGCGTGTTGCGCGGCTACCTGCAGGACGCGCTGAACGCGCGGTTGATGGGTGTTGCACCCACCGGCAACGGGCGGCGTGAATCGTACGCGCATGTGCCGATGCCGCGCATGACCAATACCTACATGCTCAACGGCGACCGCGATCCGGCGGAAATCATTGCCTCGGTGGAGCGCGGGCTGTATGCGGTGAATTTCGGCGGCGGCCAGGTCGATATCACCAGCGGCAAGTTCGTATTTTCGGCGTCCGAGGCGTACATGATCGAAAACGGCAAGCTGACCTACCCGGTGAAGGGCGCGACGCTGATCGGCAACGGTCCGGATGCGCTGACCCGGGTGTCGATGATCGGCAATGACATGAAACTCGATTCCGGCGTCGGCACTTGCGGCAAGGAAGGCCAGAGCGTGCCGGTGGGGGTCGGCCAGCCGACGCTGCGTATCGACGGCCTGACCGTCGGCGGTACTGTGTAGAGGTCGAGAATCGGCGGGACGAGAATCGCGGGATGAGATTAGCGGGATAAGATTCGCAGACCGCGAATCGTTTATAATGCATTGATTATATGGAAAGTTAAGGAAGGCACTGCGCAAAATGCTGCACCGTACTGACGATCTGCGGATCAAGGAAATCAAGGAGCTGGCGCCTCCCGAGCATCTGCTGCGCGAGCTCGCACTCAGCGAAAAAGCCGCCAACACCACGTTCGAGGCGCGCCAGGACATCCATCGCATCCTGCACGGTGCCGATGACCGCCTGCTGGTGATCATGGGGCCGTGTTCGGTGCATGACGTCAAAGCGGCCAAGGAATACGCCGGCAAGCTGCTGGAGGCGAAAAAGAAACTCGCCGCCGACCTGCTGATCGTGATGCGCGTCTATTTCGAGAAGCCGCGCACCACCGTGGGCTGGAAGGGACTGATCAACGATCCCAACCTCGACGGCAGCTTTCACATTAATGAAGGCCTGAAAATCGCGCGCGAACTGCTGCTCGAACTGAGTGAGAGCGGCATGCCGGTGGGCTGCGAATTCCTTGACATGATCACGCCGCAGTACATCGCCGACCTGGTGTCGTGGGGGGCGATCGGTGCGCGCACCACCGAGTCACAGATTCATCGCGAACTCGCATCCGGCCTGTCCTGCCCGGTGGGTTTCAAGAACGGGACCGACGGCAACATCAAGATTGCCATTGACGCTATCCGCGCGGCGCAGGCGCCGCACCATTTCCTGTCGGTGACCAAGGCCGGTCATTCCGCCATCGTGTCGACCACCGGCAACGAGGATTGCCATTTGATCCTGCGCGGCGGCAAGGAACCGAATTACGACGCTCCAAGTGTGGATGCCGCAGGACGCGGTCTGGCGGACGCCGGCATTCCGGCGCGGATCATGATCGATTTCAGTCACAGCAACAGCAGCAAGAAGCCGGAGAAACAGGTCGACGTCGGCCAGAATGTGGCGCATCAGGTGGCCGGCGGCGATGACCGCATTTTCGGCATCATGGTTGAAAGTCATCTGAAAGCGGGGCGGCAGGATCTGCTGCCGGGCAAGCCGCTGACCTATGGCGTCAGCATCACCGACGGCTGTATCGGCTGGGAAGAAAGCCGGACGCTGCTCGAGACGCTGGCGGACGGTGTGCGCAAGCGCCGGCTCAGAGCCGCCGCCGCCAATTAACGGGGGATAACAGCGGGGAGATACGGGATGCGGCTACACTGGCGGCTGTATCACCCCTCAACACAAATGGCCCAAGACGATCTCAGCGCGATAACCGACCAGAGCAACCTTGCCAAGCTTGAGCGCGTGGGGGGCGGGATCGCCATTGCCGGGGAAATCTTCGGGCTGGTCGGTAAATCGCAGTTTTTCACCGAATTTTCGCAGGAAGATATTTCGCTACTGTCCGGTTATATGGAGGTCTATCGCGCGCAGCCCGGCGAGATGATTATCCGCGAAGGCGATGCCGGCGATTTCATGGTGCTGATCGTCGAAGGCGAAATCGATATCCTGAAAAAAAATCAGCGCGGCGAGCAGCAGCATATGACCAGCGCCGGGCCTGGCATGACACTGGGTGAGATGTCGATGATCGACGGTGAGCCGCGATTCGCGACCTGCATGGCGTCACAATCCACCACCTTTGCCGTGCTGACCCGCGACAACATGGCCAAAATCATTCTCGATTATCCGGACCTCGGCTCGAAGATACTGGTAAAAATGGTCACCATGCTGTCGCTGCGGCTGCGCCAGACCAGTGCACGCCTGCTGCGGGTGATGGAAGACAACCGGTAGTTTCCCTGTCCGCGCCGAATCTGCGGATTCCGTGCGCCGACTGCCTCCGACGATTTTCCTGGTAAAGTTTTTGCAAAACACCGGCCACACATTCGGCTGTGTCGTCAGCCTTGGTCTCCTGCTTGCGGTCAACACCGGTGTTGCCGCTGCGCAGGCGGTGCAGGTGATTGACGGCCGCGGCACGACCATCCAGCTGACGCAGCCTGCCCAACGCATCATCACGCTGGCGCCGCATCTCACCGAACTCAGTTTTGCCGCTGGTGCCGGCGCGCAGCTCGCCGGCGTGGCGCGGTTCAGCAATTTTCCCGAGGCAGCCCGCCTCTTGCCGGTTGTCAGCGACGCCGGGCAGTTCGACACCGAGTTGTTGCTGGCGTTAAAGCCCGATCTGGTGCTGGCCTGGAAAAACGGCACGCCTGCCACTGTCGTGGCGCGACTGGAAAGCGTCGGCTTGCCGGTGTTTGTGGCGGAATTTTCCCGGCTGGAAGACATCGCGCGCGGCATCGATGCCATCGCGACGCTGGCCGGCACCTTGACGGCGGGCGCTCGCGCCCGCGACGCCTACAACGCGGCATTGCGCGACTTGCGCGCGCGCCGTTACGGCGGCTCAGCAGTGCGCGTGTTCTACGAGATCTGGCCGCAACCATTGATGACCGTCAACGATATACACATCATCAGTGACGTAGTTGCGCTGTGTGGTGGGAAGAATATTTTTGGAGGTTTACGGCCGTTGACACCGGAAGTGTCGCGCGAGGCCCTGCTGGCGGCGCGACCCGAAATTGTGCTGGGTGGAAGTTCGGCGGAAACGGTCGCCGGGTTTGCTGCGCGCTGGGCTGGACTGCCGCCACCACTGGGTGCAATTCCCGTGCGCCATATCGCGCCGGATCTGATTCAGCGGCCGACGCCACGCTTGCTGGAGGGCGCGCGCCTGGTGTGCGCGCATCTCGACGCGGTGCGCGCGGCGCGCCGTTGAGCGTTAGCCGGGAATCTTTCTGCAGTTTCAGTTGCGGTTGCGGCCCTGTTGCCACAGCACGTCGCCGTTGCCGCCGGATCTATTGACTGAATGGTTCAATGAGCGTGCCAGCACAAACAGCAGGTCGGACAGCCGGTTCAGGTATTGCACCGGTAATTGCGTTTGTTTTTCCGTATTTTTTTTCTCATTCACCAGTGCAACCAGCGTGCGTTCGGCGCGGCGGCAGATGGTGCGTGCCATGTGCGCCAGCGCGGCAGGGCGTG
>JAYUYQ010000140.1:0-5713 GCA_043752435.1 Betaproteobacteria bacterium | reverse complement strand
TGCGTTGGGTGCGCTGTCAAATATCGGTAAAATACGCCGATGCAACACCGACAAAATCAACAAGTCACCCCGCAGTCGCAGCCATTTGCCGGACCACGGCCATGACCGACCCCGTCATACCCGCCGCTGAAGCCACATCGATCGCCAAGGTCTACGGCCAGCCGATGCTGGAGATGCCGCTGGATTTGTATATCCCGCCGGATGCGCTGGAAGTTTTCCTTGAGCAGTTTGAAGGGCCGCTGGACTTGCTGCTGTACCTGATCCGCAAGGAAAACATCAGCGTCCTTGAAATCCCGATGGCGAAGCTGACCTTGCAGTACCTGGAATACGTCGAGTTGATGCGTTCGCAGCAGCTGGAGCTGGCGGCTGAGTACCTGCTGATGGCGGCGATGCTGATCGAGATCAAGTCGCGCATGTTGCTGCCGCGGCCGACCAATCCGGATATCGAGGAAGATCCGCGCGCCGAGTTGGTGCGCCGGTTGATGGAATACGAGCAGATGAAACTCGCGGCACACAATCTGAATGAAGTGCCGCAGGCGGGGCGTGATTTCACCGTGGTGCAGGTGCTGTTCGAGCGCGAAGCGTCGCTGCGCCTGCCGGATGTGAACATCGAAGACCTGAAAATGGCATGGCTGACCATCCTGCAGCGCGCGTCGATGATCCAGCATCACAAAATCACTCGCGAAGAGCTGTCGGTACGCTCGCACATGACCCGCATCCTGCGCATTCTGCAGACCGAGGAATTTGTCGAGTTCACCAAGCTGTTCACACCGGAGCAGGGCGTGCCGGTGCTGGTGGTGTCCTTCCTTGCGGTGCTGGAGTTGGCCAAGGAAACGCTGATCGAGGTCAGTCAGGAAGAAGCGTACTCGCCGATTTACGTCAAACTCAAAGGCGGCCAGCTGGCTGCCGTGAAATAAAAGAAACAAGAATCGCCATGGAAGAAAATAACAGTCAGGAAGAAAACAGCCGCGAAGAAGAAATCGGAGCGGGCGATATTGATGGAGGTGGCAGTGATATGGGCAGCCTCGATCTCGCGCAGATCAAGCATGTGCTGGAGACTGCGTTGCTGGTCACCCAGGAACCGATGTCACTGCATGATCTGAAAAAACTGTTTGACGAAAAACTCGACAACAACACGCTGCGCAAAGTGCTGGATGATCTGCGCACCGACTGGGATGGCCGCGGCGTGGAGCTGGTCAGTGTCGCGACGGGCTGGCGTTTCCGCGCGCGGCCAGAGTCACAGAAATTCCTCGATCGCCTGGAACCGCAGAAGCCGCCGAAATATTCCCGCGCGGTATTGGAGACGCTGGCAATTATCGTTTATAAACAACCAGTTACGCGTGGAGATATCGAGCAAATCCGCGGCGTCACGGTGTCGCCCGGCATTCTCAAGGCACTGGAGGCGCGGGGCTGGATCGACGTTATTGGCCATCGCGAAGTGCCGGGTCGTCCGGAAATTTTTGCTACGACAAAGTCTTTTCTTGATGACCTGAACCTGCGTTCGCTGGAAGAGCTGCCGCCTTTGTCGGAACTTGGCAGTCTGGTGGAGCAGGCGCCTGCGGCGATGAATCTCGATGCGGTGTTTGCGCCGACGGAGTCGGTCAGCATGGGGGAGGGATTGATGGATGGCGATGAGGTTGATGGCGAATCGGCCGATGAAGCGCTGGAGCAATCCGCTGCCACAGCGGAGGATGAAACCACCGAAGTGCCAGCCTCCACGCAACTGCACTAGTTTTAAGCCGTTTTCAAGCCTGCTTTTAGCCTGTTAATCGTCGGTAAATATCCGCCACCTTGAGTGGCAGCCGTTCCACGTTATCCACCAGCGTCCAGTTCACCGGTCCGTAGAGGTGCGGCAGGTAATCACGCGCTTCGTGGTCAATGGTGATGCAGAACGGTTTGATCCCCGTGTGCTGCGCTTCGATCAGCGCCTGCCGCGTATCCTCGATACCGTATTCGCCGCGGTAGTGGTCGCTGTAATCATCGGGTTTGCCGTCCGACAGGGTGACCAGCAGGCGGGTCCGCGCATCTACTTCATTCAGCAGTTTCGTCAGATGACGGATGGCGACTCCCATGCGCGTGTAATCCTGCGGCGTGATGCCGGCGATGCGGCGTTTGACGTTGCTGTCGTAGGGTTCGTCGAAGCGCTTGATGCGAAAAATTTCGCAGCGTTTGCGGGTGACGCCGGAAAAACCGTAAATCGCATATCGATCGCCCAGTACTTCAAGCGCCTCGCACAACATCACCAGTGATTCGCGCTCGGCATCGTTGATCCACCCCTTGGTGGAGCCACTCATGTCGACCATGAACAGCGCAGCCAGGTCGCGCCCGGTTTTGTGGCGCCGGGTCAGCAGCTGGTCCGGCAGCTCCATACCGCTTTTCAGGTCGGCGTACCCCGCCACCAGCGCGTCGAAATCAATGTCGTCACCCGTGGCCTGGCGTTTCAGCAGGCGGTCCTCGTCGCGCAGCATTTCAAAAGTGCGTTTGAGTTGCGTGACCTGCGGCCGGTAGCGGGCGAGTGTGTCTTCGACAAAACCGTTGTCGACGGGAGTCACGTCGAGTTCGCGCAGCACGCACCAGTCTTTGCGGTAGTGCCGGCGCTTGTGGTCCCACTCGTTGTAGAGATGGATACCGGTTTCTTCATCGATGATTTCTTTTCCGATATCAGCCGATTCATTATCCGCGGACCGGGTTTGATTGCTGCTGTCGGCGGCGCGCAGGTAATCGTCGGGAATTTCGCCGAGGTCTTGCAGGATGGAGTCGAGCAACTGCGCAATAGGGTCGGGCGGCACCACGGGCATACCGTCGAGGCGGATTTCGATATCGAAATTGCCGGCAGCGCCTGGCGCAGGTTTGGCCTCGATTTCGATGCGGTCTTGGGCGGCGGCTTCCGGCGCTTTGTCGCTGGATTGCTTGGGCAGCATTTGCGCCAGCGCTTCGGCCAATGCGCTCCGTTCACGCTGCAGGCGTTTGTTGCGCGTTGTCGTAGCTTCAGTTCGCAATGCAGTGTGGTGCGGCAGGGCCGGCACTGCGAATACACCGTATAACTCGGCCAGCAGCTTGAGGCTGTCCTGCACGGTGGCGGCGGGATCTTGCAGCACGGCGCAGCGCGGATCGGTTGTGTTGCCGCGCAAGCGCACGAGATCGCGGGTGACGCCGGGCAACACCGTAGCGATGCAGCTTTCGAGGCGCAGGGTTTCGAAATGGCTCAGCAGTGTGGTGGCGTGTTCCGGATCGGCATAGACGGCGCAGGCGCTAACGATGTCGGTGTGGAAAGTGCCATAACGGCCCTGCGCCCACAGCAGGGTGATGATGACTTTGTACAGATTGAAATTGGCGGCGGCATCGGCAAACACAGCGATGCGCGGCGGCAGGTACAGGGTTTCGGTATCGGTATACGGTTCTGCCGCGACATCGAGCTGCAGACGGCGTCCGGCGAGGCCGCAGGCATAGAGTTCGAGCACGGGCGCGAGTTGTTCAAACGTGGCAGCGTGTTCGTTCGCAGCGAAGGGCAGCCAGGCATCGATCTGCTTAAACACCTGACTGCCGCGATACAGGCCGTCGCGGTCGTAGGTATCCAGGGCCTGCAGGATCCAGGCTTCAACCGCGGCGGTATCCATTTTGGCCAGCGCCGCGGGCGCGGCGGCGGCAAACTGGTAGGCCATTTCATAATTGCTGCGGTCGATGACTTCGACCCAGTGCAACACAAAATCCTGTTGGGTACGGTCGAGCGGGGAGAGCAGTTCAGCCAATGGTGCGGCGGTGCGCCGTGACGACAGCACCGGGCTCAGCAGGTAATCGAGTTGTTGCGTGAGTTCGGCGACGGAAAGAGGGGCGGCCATGGTGGCGCCCGTGAGCCTCAGAATACCGAAGAAACGAATTCGTCGATCGCGCGCAGCATTTCCGGATCATCGGACAAGGCTTCGGCAATCGCGCAGTGGCAGGCGGCGGCCGGCGGGATGCCGCGGGCGATCAGTTTGGCGGCATGCACCAACAACCGGGTCGAGGCGCCTTCGTCGAGGCCGTTGCCTTTGAGGTTGCGCGTCATCTGCGCCAGCCGGATCAGTGCTGCCGCAATATTGGCGTCAGCACCGGTTTCGGTGCGGATGATCTTTTCTTCGAGCTTGGCCTGCGGGTACTGGAATTCGATGGCGACAAAGCGCTGACGTGTGCTGTGTTTCAATTCCTTCAATACGCTCTGGTAACCGGGGTTGTAGGACATCGCAAGCAGGAATTCCGGCGGTGCCAACAGCAGTTCACCGCGTTTTTCCATGGGCAGCATGCGACGGTCGTCGGCCAGTGGATGAATCACCACCGTGGTATCGCGCCGCGCTTCGACCACTTCGTCGAGATAGCAGATCGCGCCGCTGCGCACAGCGCGTGCCAGCGGGCCGTCGACCCACACGGTTTCGTTATTGGTGATCAGGTAGCGGCCGACCAGGTCGGCGGCAGTCAGATCGTCGTGGCAGGACACGGTAACCAGCGGACGTTTGAGCCGCCACGCCATGTGTTCGATGAAACGGGTTTTGCCGCTGCCGGTGGGGCCTTTCAGCAGCACCGGTAATTGACTGGCGTGGGCGGCTTCGAACAGTGCGATTTCACCGCTCACTGGTTCGTAGTAAGGCTCGGCCTTAAAGAGGCGTACCTCGGTCGGCAGGGGCTTGACGCTCAGTGGGGCGACTCTGGTAACCATGATCTCAGCATTCCGGCGAATCAGATGGTTGAGCTAGTATACACCTCCAATACACAGGGTGTATTGTAACTAACTGTTTTTATTGAACAATTATGATCCGGTCGCTGATGCAGGAACTGGCCGGATTTCGAATTCAAGCGTCTGCAGGTCGCCCAACACATAGGTCGCAGGCGCGCTCACGCCGGCGACGCTGCCCGGGTCAATGCGCAGGGTCTCACTGCCCTGGATATTCCGGATGCGCTCGATGACAGCACGGTGTTCGTGGCCGTTGCAAACCAGGTCATAGTCGCCGGTCAGGGCCATGGCCTTGGCGTAATGGGGGTAGTGAACCATGAAGATTCGTCGTTGCGCCAGTACCAGTGCGCCATCCTGGCCATAATAATGCAGACGATTTTTGGGCTCATGCGCCCATTTGGACAGGTAATACAGGTCGCCGGTGTTATTGCCGTGAATCAGGTGTATGGGCAGTCCAATGCCCACGACGGCGTGCAAAGTCGAGGGCGCAATCAGGTCACCGCAGTGCAATACGGCTTGTGCGCCCAGCGCCTTGGCTTCGCTGACTGCTGCGGCAAACGGTTCCCGATGGTCATGGCTATCGGAGACAATGCAGATTTTCAGATGTCACCTCCATGATTGATTCTACCCTGAAGCGCCAAAAGTATTTTCTATGGCGGCATAACCTTTTTTTCGCTTGTGCCAATCGCGAGGTGTTTAAAATCCACGCAATAAGAAGGAGGAGATGATGATCACCAGCAATCCGTTTGCCGAGCTCTCAGCGTCCATACCACCGGTTGTCATGCAGACATTTGTCGTCGCCATGATCGTTCTGGTTGCGGCGGGCACCTTGTTCGACATTATCCACAAGGGCAGCGCCCGGTATTTTTTTGAGAATTGGCGCAAATCGAAAAGCAGGAGCAAGAAAGCGGTCTCCACCGGCGAGCTGGTTTCCATTGCCATCCAGACCGGCGTGGTTGACGTGCTGACTTCCGGTGAGTTCTGCAATATGCGCCGCCGCATTGCGCA
>JAYUYQ010000139.1:0-5718 GCA_043752435.1 Betaproteobacteria bacterium | reverse complement strand
CAACCAATCCCGTCAGTTAAATCATACATTTGCGCCGATAACTGCTGGCCGACACGTGTTACCGGCGACAGGAACAAGGTCCTGGCGATAGCGGGTTCGCTTTCGCGCAGTTGGGCGGTGCATTCGTGCGCAGCCTGCCCCAGCAACTTTTTGTAATCATTTTGTTTTTTTATTCAGCAACCGTACTTTGAGAATGCTGACATTGACCTTCTGATCGTCGACGATCAACAGGCTGGCGTTGAGAATTGCCGGCGCTACAGTCAACATGTTTGCTTCTTTCGGATTGTGCGACTTGATGTGACATTCGAATAATCCAGCGCTACATCCAGCGCATCCATGAATTGCGTGACCTTGATGGGCTTGGTGAGATAACTGAAGAATCCGGCCTTGAGGCCGTTCTCGATATCGCGGGGTAGCGCATTGGCGCTGAGCGCGATGATGGGAATATACGCCGTTGATGGGTCGGCGCGCAGGATATTCATGACCTCAATACCGTTGATGCCGGGCAGGTTGACGTCCATCAGAATGACCTGCGGCAGATGGGTGCGCGTTAACTCGATGCCAAGATTGCCGTCGGTCGTGCTCAACAATCGCAGGTCGGAGCGGCGGGCTATGATTTGCTCGACCAGCTCCAGATTGGCCGGATTGTCCTCCACATAAAGAAGGGTGCTCAGCGGCGCCCCATCCGGCACCCGGGAAGGCATCCGTGTCACCGCCCCAGCGTCCTCAGCCACAGACTGCGGCGCTGCCGCCAGGTTTAATTCGATCCAGAACACGCTGCCAATCCCGGGGACACTATCTGCGCCAATGACGCCGCCCATCAGCTCAACCAGCCGCTTGGTCATCATCAGACCGATACCCGTGCCTTCTTCCGCGCTGTTCTCCATACCGAGACGGTTAAACGGCTGGAAAAGCTGCGCAAGTTGTTCCGCAGACAGTCCCGCACCCGTGTCCCGGACGCTGACACGGATCAAATCCGGCATGCGCTGCGTGTACTCCACAGTAACTGTCCCTCCGGGCTTGTTGTACTTGATGGCGTTGGACAGAAGGTTGATCAGAACCTGTTTAAGCCGGGTGCGGTCTGCATTGACAAAGCCAGGAACTTCGAGCCGCGAAATCGTCAGGCCGATACCGCGTTTTTGTGCCTGGGGCTCGATCATGACCTGGCATTCGAGCATGACTTCGATCAGCGAGACCGGCTCCTGCGACATGGGCATTTTTCCCGACTCGATCAGCGCGAGATCGAGGATCTCGTTGATCAGATCCAGCAGGTACCATCCCCCCTTTAGAATCTGGTCGATACGTTGCTTCTGGGATGGCGCCGGCGGCGGCGAGCCGGATTCCAGGAGCTGGGCAAAGCCGAGGATCGCATTAAGCGGTGTGCGCAGTTCATGGCTCATGCTTGAGATGAAATCGGTTTTCGCGCTGTTGGCTTTATCCGCAACGGCGATGGCTTCTTTCAGATTCAATTCGAACTGTTTTCGCTCATTGATGTTATTGAAAATGACGGCGACTTTTCTGCTTTGAGGCTCCCCGATCCGGAAGGCATAGATATCAAACCAGCGGCCCAGTGCTTTGGACTCGCTTTGAAAGCGAACCGGTTCGCCGGTCAGGGCCACGCTGGCATAAATATCAATGTTGAATGCAGCTTGATCCGGGACCAGTTCGAGCATCCGTTTCCCCGTTGCCCCCTGCAACCCGGTGTGTTTCTCAAAAGCAGGATTTACTTCCAGAAACAGCCAATCAACCGGATTGTGGTGTTCGTCAAATATCATTTCGATGATGCAGTAGCCTTCGTCCATCGAATTGAATAAAGTTCGATAGCGCTCTTCATTTTCGCGGATCTTCAGCTCCGCGTGCTTGCGTTCGGTAATGTCGAGGTTGGTGGCGAATGATTTCAGCGGCTTGCCATCACGGGCGAATTCAACGGACCACCGGGTCTCGATCCAACGCTCGATCTGGTCATCACCCAGGACACGGTATTCAACCTGGCCGGTAGGTGTGCCAAGGAGGAATTCCTGCAGCGCGGCAGCCACACGCAGGCGGTCTTCAGGTACAGCATGTTCGATCAGCAGCCGGGAGCCCACTGAAATATCCGCTTCTTGTCCCGAGGGCGGGGGGTAACCCATCACCGTCGCGAAGTTCGCAGGCGTGCGCGCTCCGCCGCCTGCGAGGTCCGCTTCGATGTAGGTGAGGCGTGCTGACTCCGTCGCGTAACGCAGACGCCACTCGTTCTTGCGCAGCTCAGCCTCAACTTCCTTGCGCTGGGTGATATCTGTTCCGATCAAAAGGTAGCCGATGATTTTGCCGTCTTCATCGCGCAACGCAGTGATGGACAACATGGCCAGAAAGCGGCTGCCATCCTTGCGGATGAAGGTCAATTCGTAGACGTCCTCGATCCCGCGCGAAGCTTTGAAAGCCAGCGCCTCGAAGCCCGGCGCAATCGGCGTTTCGAGTTCGAGGCTCAATGACTGGGCGTGTGCAATCTCTTCCTGCGGATCATGAAGGTCGCTGAGGCTGATCTGGTCCACTACTTCGGATGCGGTGTAGCCGAGCATGCGCACGGCGCCGACATTGAACAGCTGGATGACGCCTTTCTCATCGGTGGCGATGATCGAGAAGTTGGCGCTGGTGAGGATCGCGTTTTGCAGAGCACTCGCTTTAAGCAGTGCATTTTCCCGGCGTAGTCTGGTGGTATTTTTTGCCTTGTCGGTATCGGCGCCAGGCGGGGAGTTGTTTTCTGTCAGGGGCATAGCGGTTTTCCGTGAAAACCAACTTCGATATTGATGAGGCTGCGTTTTGTGGCGATTGGCTGGGAATTTCGGGGCTGAATATCATCAAAATCGTCTAGGATTTGATCAAATTTGAACTCAACTTTGAACGTAACATCCCGAATTTGTACGTAATTTCCCGAAAATAAACGCAAGTTCCCCGATCCGATAATAATTATTAAGGTGACTTTTGATGGTGGTCTGTACGTTGGACCACATAAGCCAAAGCCCGGCGGGGATTGGCGGGGGCATTTAACCCCGATCGGCGCTGACTGGCGTTTACAGCAGGGTTGCGGGACTTCCGCACCCCTAAATCAAGGATTTCCTGATGAAACGCCTGATTACCCCCATGGCCGTAGTGGCCGCCTGCACGATGTCATCGCTGGCCCTGGCGGTGGGGAGTATCGCCGATATCGAGGTGCTCGACCGCGCTCAGAATCGCCCGCTGCCGGTGTATGTCCACCAAGGGCGGCATTACGTCGTCGGCCATCCCGGCAACGAGTATGAAATCCGCCTGCGTAACCGGCAGCGGACTGACATCCTGACCGTGATTTCGGTGGACGGGGTGGATGTGATCACTGGAGACACCGCCGACTGGCAGCACAGCGGCTACGTGCTGGGTGGGTATCAGGGTTTTGGCGTCAAAGGCTGGCGCAAAAGCCTGGAGCGCACCGCGGCGTTTTATTTCACCGCGCTGCCCGACTCCTACGCCGCGCGTACCGGCCGCCCCGACCATGTCGGCGTGATCGGGGTGGCGGTATTTCGCAAAAAGCCGGAACCGGTGGTGCAATTTGCGCCGCCGCGGCTGGCACGCAGCGCTGCCGAAGCCGATTCCTCCCATCCCTCGGCAGCAGCGGAAGATCGCAGTGCCGCCGCTACGGCGCGTGATGCGGCCAGCGGCGCCAGTGCGACGGCGCGCACCGAGCCACCGGCCAGCGCCGCGCAAAAATCCGCGCGCCTCGGCACTGGCCACGGCCGCAGCGAAACCTCGGTGGTGACGTACACCGAATTCGAGCGCGCCACTGCAGCGCCGGCCGAAATAGTCACCATTTATTACGACAGTCATCGCAACCTGGTGGCGCAGGGTGTGATCCGCGAACCGTCGCTGGCGCGGCCGAACCCCTTCCCGCAGCCCTTTCCGGCGCGTTTTGTACCCGACCCTCGTTGATTGTCTCCTCGTTGATTATCTCCTCGTTGATTTTCTCCTCGTTGATTTTCTACACGTTGACATTCTCCGCGTTAATACATGGATGCAGTATTACAGCCGGGTTGCCGGTATACAGAGGCTTCTGCATACTGGCACCCCGTTATGCCCACGGACACCGAAGCCACTGACGAAGCGCTGATGCTCGGTTATCGCGATGGTGATGCGGCGGCTTTTGATGTGCTCTACAGCCGCCACAAAGGCGGCATTTACCGTTATCTGTTGCGCCAGTGCCGCAACGCGGCGCTGGCCGACGAACTGTTCCAGGATGTGTGGATGAACCTGATCCGCGCCCGCGCCGGTTATACGGTGCAGGCGAAATTCTCAACATATCTATACCGGATTGCGCATAACCGGCTGATGGATCACTTTCGCCGCGACGATGCCGGCGTCTCGCTGGACGATGAAACCCTGTCTATCGACGAACCGGTCGCGCCACGCAGCGCGGAGCCGGAAGTCAGCGCCACATCCCGGCAACAGGCGGCACAGTTGCTGACGCTGCTTGATGCCTTGCCCGATGAACAGCGCGCGGCCTTTGTGCTGCAGCAGGAAGGCGGGCTGAGTATCGAGGAGATTGCCGCCGCCACCGGTGTGACCCGCGAAACGGCAAAAAGCCGGCTGCGTTATGCGCTGGTGAAACTGCGGCAGGGGATGCAGGCATGGCAATGACGCCCGGACCGGACATGGAACAGGATCCGCAACTGGCGGCGCTGTATCGCGCCGGAGCGGATGCGAAACCGCCCGCGCATCTCGATGACGCGATCCGCGCTGCGGCGCGCCGCGAGGTGGCCGCCGGTCCGCGCCGTGCCGGTATTCGCCGCTGGACGGTGCCGGTTTCGCTGGCTGCGGTACTCGTGTTGTCAGTCAGTGTGGTGACGATGATGCGCGAGCAGGGGGCTGATCGCCCGGATTCGATGATTCAGCCGCCAGCGCAGGCCCCGGCCACCAGCATGCAACCGGAGATCGTAAAAAACGAAATCGCTGAACCGCCGGCAGCGGTCGCGCAGGAAGCCGCACCCAAGCCCAGGTCGGCTATTCCGCCACCGGTGGAGGCGCCGGCCGCAGCGCTGGCGCAAGCCGAGGTACCCACACCGGCACCAGCGCCGGCCTTGTCCGGCCGTCCCGCCGAAGGGGAGCGGAGCGTGACTGAATTCCGGACCAAGGCCATGGCGGCTGAATCGAATCGTACCGACGCCGCCGCTGTCGCGCGCCGCGAATACGCCGCGCCGCAGCCACAGTTGCGATCCGCGCCGGCGCCCATGGCGGATGCAGCCAGCGGTGCCGCTGTGTCGGCTGCGAAACCTGCGGCCCCGGTCGGCACCCTGTCGGCGGCCCCGGCGCGGAGTGCCCTGTGGCAGGACCTGGTCAAGGAACCGACCGAAAAATGGATACTGCGCATCGCCGAACTGCGCCGCGCCAGCCAAACCGCGGACGCCGATGCGCTGGTAGCCGAGTTCCGCCGACGCTTTCCGGACGCGCGATTGCCTGAGGATCTGCGCTGAGCCATGACTGCAGACTCCGATTCCAAACCGGAAAAACCATTGGCCCCGGAACCCTGGGAATGCTGCCAAAGCGGTTGCGAGCCTTGTATTTATGACCGTTATTGGGAAGCACTCACTGACTACGAGGCGGCGCTGCGGATCTGGGAATCCCGTCAGATGCAGCCGCTACCCGACCCTCAAGATGAATTATAAGTATTTGTTTTTATTGATATTTAATTCATGATCAGCCTTGACTGTCATT
>JAYUYQ010000138.1:0-5731 GCA_043752435.1 Betaproteobacteria bacterium | reverse complement strand
GTTTCACGGTTTTCCTGCAACGCACGCCATGCTGCCGCATCGCTTTCGACCATCGTCACCTGGCGCGCACCGCGGGATGCCGCTTCGAAGCCCAGTGCGCCGCTGCCGGCAAAGAGATCGAGGCAATCCCTGCCGGTCAGATCCTGCCCCAGCCAGTTGAACAGGGTTTCGCGCACCCGGTCCGGCGTTGGCCGCAAACCGGGACGATCGGTGAAACGGATGCGGCGGCTGCGCCAGGTACCGCCGATAATGCGTACTTCGCCGTTTTTGCGGGCACCACTCATGAAAAAACCGCCCGGCTCAACGCGCAACCGGCCCAGTCACCATCTGATCCTTGTCGGCACCAACCACCACTGTCACCAGCTTGTCCGGATCGACCGCGCGCGCAAATGCCGTCTTGATGTCGGCAACCGTGACACGCTCGACATTGGCGACGAAGTCCTCCAGATAACTGACCGGCAGGTTGTAGAAACCGATGACGGCGAGGTACTCATGGATCTTGCGGTTGCTGTCGATGCGCATCGGGAAACCGCCGACGATATTTTGCCGGGCCGCCAGCAACTCCTGCTCCGTCGGACCATTGCTGACAAAATCACGCAGGGTTTTGCGCACCACGGCAAGCGCCTCGTCGGCCTGGTCGCGGCGAGTCTGCATGCCGATCACAAACGGGCCCGGCGCCTGCTGCGGCGAAAAATAACTGTACGCCGAATACGCCAGGCCGCGCTTCTGCCGCACTTCCTCGTTGATACGTGACACAAAACCGCCGCCGCCGAGGATGTGGTTGCCGACAAACAGCGGGAAATAATCCGGATCGCTGCGACGGATGCCGGGCGCGCCGATCAGGATGTGGCTCTGCGTCGCGGGATGCGCCACCACGCGGGTGATCGCGCGATCCAGGGGCGTCACCTGCGGCAATGCCGGTGCGGTACCGTTTGTGCGCGGCAGGCCGCGGGTCAGTTGTTCGGCAATGACCTCGGCATCCGCCCGCGACACATCACCCATGATGGCGATCACTGCGCGCTCCGCCACATAGTGCCGCCGATAAAACGCCAGCAGGTCGTCGCGGGCCATGGCGCCGACCGTGTCCACCTCACCGACGGAGCGCAGGGCATAGGGGTGTTCACGGAATGCCAGCTGATAAAACATGCGCCCGGCCTGGCTGTCCGGCTTCAGATCAGCTTCTTTCAAGGCCCCGATCTGGCGGGCTTTTTCACGATTGAGCACCGCCGCCGGAAACTCCGGGGCGCGCAGGATGCGTGTCAGAAAATCCAGTGCCGGTACGCGTTGCCGCGGATCGGACAGGGTGCGCAATGACAATCCCGCACGGTCGGAATCGAAGCGGCCGCCCAGTGCGGCGCCGATATCAGCGAAGCGGCGGGCGATGTCATCCTCGCCCAGTCCGTCTGCGCCCAGACGCAGCAAGCCGTTGGTCATTGCCGCAACACCCGCTTTTTCTTTGGTGTCATAGCCCGATCCCGCCGGGAAATCCACCGACACATCAAGCATGGGCAGGTCGCGGTTGGCGACAAAATAGACTTTGGCGCCGGACGACGTTTGCCATTGTTCGATGGGCAGGATGGCCATGGCCTGCTGGGCCGCGCACAACAATACGGCGGCGACCACCGGCTTGATCTTGTTCAACACGTTTTTACCAAGCACATTCCTGTTCAACACGTTATTCCCCATGACGGACTCCCGTGGCTGCGGCCCGGCGCGGCGCGCCCTCCAGCGGCTGTGGATCAAGGTAGGCCACGGTCAGCACATCGTCGATCAGGTATTTCCTGGCCACTTCCCGCACCTGCTCTGCCGTCACCTGCTGCAGTTTCTCGATCCAGACGTCGAGATCGCGATGGGAAAATCCGACCGTTTCCATCCAGCCGATCTGCCGTGCCTGGAAAAACATCGAGTCGCGCTGATACACCTCCGCAGCAATGACCTGGGCTTTGACCCGCTTCAGTTCTTCGTCGGTGACGCCTTCGTCAACCACGCGTTTCACCTCACGACGGAGGCTTTGCTCCAGTTGTTCCGCACTGCGCCCCGCTACCGGCGAACCGCTCAGATAAAAAAACGCCGGGCCGCGGCCGACACCGTCGTAGTTGGCGCCCGCCGACGTCGCAACAAGATCCGTTTTCACCAGTTTCTGCGGCAGGCGGGCGGCGTCATTGCCGCTTAATACGCTCTCCAGCATGTCCAGCGCGTACGGCTCCCAGTCCTCCGTCGGTTTTTTCAAGGCCGGTACACGGTACGCCATCAGCACGTACGGCAGTTCCGCCGGGGCCTTGACCATCAATCGCTTCAGACCCAGCTGCGGCGGCTCGTCCTGCGACTTTCGCGGCGGCAATGTCTTGCGCGGTATCGCGCCGAAATATTGTTCGGCCAGCGCAAACACTTCGGCCGGAGCCACGTCGCCGACCACCACCACCGTGGCGTTGTTCGGTGCGTACCACTGGTCGTAAAACACGCGGGTATCGGCAACACTCAGGCTTTCGAGATCGCTCATCCAGCCGATGATCGGATTACGGTACGGATGGGCAACCAGTGCAGCCGCCATCAGCCGCTCGTAAACCACGGATTGCGGGCGGTCGTCGGTGCGCAGACGGCGCTCCTCCATCACCACTTTCAGTTCCTTGGCGAATTCGTCCGGTGACAACACCAGGTTTGCCATGCGGTCCGCTTCCAGCCGGAATGACAGCGGCAGCGCGGATTTGTGCAGCGTCTGGAAGTAACCGGTGTAGTCACGGCTGGTGAATGCGTTGTCGCGGCCGCCGGCGGCTGCAATCAATCGTGAAAATTCGCCGGGCGCCACTGTTTTTGTGCCCTTGAACATCATGTGCTCCAGCACATGCGCGACACCAGTGACGCCGTTCTGCTCGTCGATGCTGCCGATGCGGTACCACACCATGCTGACCACCACCGGCGCGCGCCGGTCGGTTTTGACGATCACGCGCAGACCGTTTGCCAGCTCACGCACCGCGACCGTGTCCGCAGACTGCGCGGCGGATGCCGCGCCCGGCAGCAACAGGCAAGCGGCAATAATGATGCTGGACAGCCGGATTACTGGATTCATGGTTTCCCGTCTTTGTTCAATTTATTCCGGCCGCACACCGGAAACGGTTTCATTCAAACCTGCGGATTGCTGCGCCTGTGCAGTGCCCTGTTAGAATTGTAACCGCCTCAATGGCATCCAACTCGCCGCTGTTTCAACTTAGTTTCAACTTGGTTTCAGTTTCAACTTAACTACCACTCAATTAAGCAGCGCCGGAAACGCGCCGCAGGGGTCAGACCACCACATTCATGTTTGGTTTCCGCAAAAACAACGATCCCGCTGATTCCGCCGCGCCCGCCACGGGCTGGCTGGCGCGCCTGCAACAGGGGCTCGGCAAAAGCCGCGCCCAGCTGGGCGAGCGTCTGGGCAGCCTGTTCAGCGCCGGCCGCAAGCTGGACGTAGCGTTTTATGAGGAACTGGAAACCGTGCTGCTGACCGCCGATGTCGGCGTCGCCGCAACCGCGCATCTGCTGGACCTGCTGCGCGCCCGCGCGCGGCGCGAACGTTACAGCGAAGCCGCGCAACTGCGCACCGCCCTGCGTCTAGTCCTGCTTGAGCTGCTGCAAGCCGCCGCACTGCCGCTGGATACCGGCACCCACCGCCCGTTCGTGATCATGCTCGCCGGGGTCAACGGCGCCGGCAAAACCACATCCATCGGCAAACTCGCACATTATTTCCAGGCACAGGGCAAATCGGTGCTGCTTGCCGCCGGCGACACCTTCCGCGCCGCAGCCCGCGAACAACTCGCAGAATGGGGGCAACGCAACAATGTCGCGGTAATCTCCCAGGCCTCAGGTGACGCCGCCGCGGTGATCTTCGACGCGGTCAATGCCGCAAAAGCCCGCGGTATCGACATCGTGCTCGCCGATACCGCCGGCCGGCTGCCGACGCAGTTGCACCTGATGGAGGAAATCAGCAAGATAAAACGCGTGATTGACAAGGCCATGCCCGGCGCGCCGCACGAAGTGATGCTGGTGCTCGACGCCAATACCGGACAAAACGCGCTGGCGCAGCTAAGCGCATTCGATGCCGCGGTCGGCGTCACCGGGCTCACGCTGACCAAACTCGACGGCACGGCGCGGGGCGGCGTGATCGCCGCCATCGCCCACAGCCGCGCCGGCGGCCGGACGATCCCCGTGCGTTTCATCGGCGTCGGCGAAGAACTCGATGATCTGCGCCCGTTTGTGGCCGAAGATTTCGTCTCGGCATTGCTTGATTCGTGACCCGCAACTCGTGACCGATATCGTCCTCAGCAAGGTTTACAAACGCTACGCCGGCGGGCATGAGGCGCTGGCGGATGTCACCTTGAACATCGCCACCGGCGAAATGGTGTTCATAACCGGCCACTCTGGCGCCGGCAAAAGCACATTGTTGAAACTGATGGCCGCCATCGAACGACCTACCTCGGGATCGATCATCGTCAACGGCCAGAACATCGGCACCCTGCGCGCGCAGGGTATTCCGTTCCTGCGGCGCAACTTTGGCCTGGTATTCCAGGACCACAAGCTGCTGTTCGACCGCAGCGTGTTCGACAACGTGATGCTACCGCTGGACATCACCGGTTTCGACCGCCGCGAAGGCGCCGGCCGCGCGCGCGCCGCGCTCGACAAGGTCGGCCTGCTGCACAAGGAAAAAGTGCGCCCGATCACGCTGTCCGGTGGCGAGCAGCAGCGGCTGTGCATCGCCCGCGCCATCGTGCACCGGCCGGCGATCCTGCTCGCCGACGAACCCACCGGCAACCTGGATGCCGATTACGCCGCCGGCATCGGTGACCTGTTCCGTGATTTCAACCAGGTCGGCGTGACGGTGGTGCTGGCGACCCATGACATGCAACTCGCGGCGCGACTGCAGCCGCGGCTGATCGACGTCCGCGGCGGCAGGATCGTGTCATGAAAATGTGGCTCGCCGCGCACCGCCGCGCCTGCACCGGCACCCTGGCCCGGCTGGCCGGCGCGCCACTCGCCAGCCTGTTCAATATCATGGTCATCGGCACTGCGCTGGCACTGCCGCTGGGTTTTTACGTGGTGCTCGCCAACCTGCAAGGGCTGGCGCGTGATTTTTCGCCGCAACCGCAATTGAGCGTGTTCCTGGCCCAGGACGCTGTAGCCGGAGATGTGCGCGCCATTGAGCAGCGGCTGAAGGCGCGGAGCGGCATCGCGAATTTTCGTTTTGTGTCACGCGCCCAGGCGCTGGAAACACTGAAGTCGCGCGCCGGCCTCGGCGACGTGATGGCCGGACTTTCCAGCAATCCGCTGCCCGATGCCTTCGTGGTCACGGCTCCCGCGCATGACGCTACGGCACTGGAGGCGCTGCGCGCTGAATTTTCCGGCTGGCCCAAAGTGGCCGAGGTGCATGTCGATTCGGACTGGGCGCGACGCCTCGACAGTTTGCTGGCAATCGGCCGTTATGCCGTGCTGATTCTGGCTGCGGCACTGGCGCTGGCGCTGGTGGCGATCACCTTCAACACCATTCGCCTGCAGATCCTCACACAGCGCGATGAAATCGAAGTCGCCAAATTGATCGGCGCCACCGACGGCTGGATCCGCCGGCCATTTCTGTACTTTGGCGGCATCCTCGGCGCTGCCGGTGGCGCTGCCGCCTGGCTGATGATCGGGATCGCGCTGCTGGTATTCAATACACAGCTGACTGCCCTGTCCGAGCTCTACGGTATTCCGCTGCAACTGG
>JAYUYQ010000137.1:0-5743 GCA_043752435.1 Betaproteobacteria bacterium | reverse complement strand
GGATACGCGCGCGGCCTTTTCAGCGGCTATGTTATCGAGAAGGCTGAAGAGGAAGTCAGCGGAAAAGTCGGCAAACCAGACGCGGTTGATACCAGCATCCCGAACACCGTCAAATGGATCTACAAGAAAAAGACTTTTGATCCTGAAAACTCCAACCTGGTCGACAACGAAACCATCCTGATTTTTCAGAAGGATCCGGCTTCCGGCAAACTTATAGTCAGTGAAATCGTCTACACCTGAAGCCCCGGGCCGGGCCGGCAACCCCGGAATAGCCTTCATCTGATAAAATCCGCGCCTCCGGAGAGATGGATGAGTGGTTTAAGTCGCACGCCTGGAAAGCGTGTGTACGATGAAAATCGTACCGTGGGTTCGAATCCCACTCTCTCCGCCAATAAAAATGCAGCCCGCAGCGGCTGCTTTTTATTGGCGCAGCAGGGTGTGGGAACCACTCAGCGGCTAATCCTTGAAGGGCTCCAGCTTTGCCTTCCAGGTATCCGACAGCATGCAGGGCAGCCACGCCTCGTTCTCGGCCTGAAGACCGCCTGAAAGCATGGTTTCCTGGGAGGCATTCAGCGCGACTTTTGCCTGCATCACGGCAATGCGCGGATTTTTTGCAATCGACTGCGCCAATTCCAGCGCCGCCGGCATCAGTTCGGCCTGGGACACCACCCGCAGCACGATGCCCAGGCGCTGAGCCTCTGCCGCGTCGATGAGTTTGCCAGTCAGTATCATTTCCTTGGCTTTTTGCAGGCCGATCGCCCGTGGCAGGCGCTGGGTGCCACCGGCCCCCGGCAGAAAGCCCAGGGTCACCTCTGGCAAGCCGAATTTGGCATTGTCGGAGGCAATGCGCAGATCGCATTGCAACGCAACCTCCATCCCTCCGCCAAGACAATAACCATTGATGGCTGCGATGGTGGGTTTGGCCATGCTGGCAATGGCGTTGACCCACCGACCGCGGAAAAAGCGCCGCTCATTGTACATCTCGTCCGTGGTTCTCTTGCCGCGCTCCTTCAGGTCGGCGCCCACGCAAAACGCCGTCTCACCCGCGCCGGTGAAAATGATCACGCTGACGTCCGGATCGGCATCCAGCGCCTGTGCCAGTTGCATTATTTCTTCGCGCAACTGTATGTTCAGCGCATTCATCACCTGAGGCCGGTTCATTGTCACCACCGCGACGCCCTCGTTGATGCTCACTGTTTTTACATCGCTGGTTGTTGCTGACATCGTTGCTCCGGGATGCGCCTTGATGCGCGAAAAATGAATCGGAATTTAATCGTTATCGGAAGCAATGAAATGCTAGAGGCTGTTATGCACTTAAAACAAATATATAAAAATCAATTACTTAAACGGCCCCTCACCCCAGCCCCTCTGCTCCGCTCCAAGTGTGCCCTTGTCCCGGAGGGAGAGGGGGTAAAAGCCCTTCTCCCCTCGGGAGAAGGGTGGGGATGAGGGAAAAAATAGCTGCCTTGAACAAGTACATAACAGGCTCTAGGCGCCGCCACCCGCCCGCGTAAATATCTCGCGCAACTGTTTCAAGTCACTGGTAAGGCCCAGCGCCGCCATCAGCAGGATTCGCGCCTTGATGCCGCTCAGAAAACCCGAGGATATCGCGCCTTTGGCAATCAGGCTCTGGTAAGAACCCAGATACCCTTTGCCCAGGTGCGGTGCACCTGAAGGCAGCCGTAAACCGGCCACCACGGGGATGCCGGCATCAATGGCCGCGCAAACGCCATTGTAAAACGGCACGTTCACATTACCGCCGCCAGTGCCTTCGACAACAATGCCATCTACAGTCTCGCGGATACAGGCGCGAAACAGCAGATCGTTACCGCCCTGCCCCATCCGGATGATGTGCACGTTTTCCCGGACCTGATTGATTTCCAGATGCACCCGCCGTTGCGGCATGGAAAAAAACGTGACGCCACCTTTGGTGATACTGCCCACGGCGCCGCCGTCACGAGCGCCAAAACAGGTAATGGTCTCCGGATTGATTTTGGTGACATCGCGCGCCGCATGGATTTCACCGCCCAGCGCCACCAGCACGCCGCGGCCTTTTGCCTCTGGGTGTGCGGCAATCATCGCGGCATACAGCAGGTTGCGCGGGCCGTCCGGATCCTTCTCGTCGGCATTCCGCTGCGCCCCGGTAAAAACCACCGACTTGTCTCCGCCCACGGTCAAATCCATCAGATAGGCAGTTTCTTCAAGCGTTGCCGTGCCATGCGTGACGACCGCACCCGCCACCGCATCATCCTGCAACACCTTGCGCAGCGTATCGCGCAGGCCAAAAGCCGTTGTGGTGTCCATCAGCGCGCTGTTGATATTCGAGTGTTCAATGACGCGGATGTCCGCAACGTTCACCAGTTCCGGTACTGCCAAAACCAGGTCCTGGGCTGAGGCGGTCGATACATGACCGCCAAGACGTGCATCATATTTGGAGGCGATTGTGCCGCCGGTACCGACGACGCAGACTATGGGTTTGCTCATGGACTTAATCTGCCTTGATGTTGGCTTCCTTGACCACTTTTGCCCAGCGCGTAATGTCGCTGGCGACATCACGCCGGAACTCTTCGCCGCTGCTGGCGATAATGTCCAGCCCCATGGCATCGAAACGGCGCGTGGTTTCAGGCTCCTTGAGGATGCTGCGGATGGTCGTCGACAGTTTTGTGACTATCGGCTTCGGCGTGCCGGCCGTGGTCAGCATGCCCTGCCAGTCGAGCACGTGAAGCTCACCTGCGCCGGCCTCCTTCATTGTTGGCACTTCGGGCAGCTGGCTGGCCCTGGCCTTCGCTGCCACGGCGAGCGGCCGCAGGCGGTTTGATTTGATGTGCGGCAATGCCGAGGTCAACGACGCAAAACTCATGGTCACGTTGTTGGCGAGCAGGTCGGCAATGGCGGGCCCGCCGCCCTTGTAGGCGATGTGGGTCAGCTTGACGCCCGTTTGTTGTGCAAAGAATTCACCAGTCAGGTGCGGCCCACCACCGATGCCTGAGGAGGCGAAGGTGAACTGACCGGGTTTTTCCCTGGCCTGCGCGATCAGATCCTTCACCGAAGTCAGCGGCGATTTGACATTGACGACCAGCACGTTGCCGACCGCACCATTCATGGTCAGGAATTCGAAATCCTTGAGCGGATCAAAGGGCATTTTCAACAAGCTGGGATTGACCGAGAAGCGCAGCGAGACGATGCCGATGGTGTAGCCGTCAGGTTCGGATTTCGCCACCACGCCGGCGCCGATGACGCCGCCCGCCCCGCCGCGGTTGTCAACGACGATCTGCTGTTTCCACAAGTCGTTCAGGCGCTGTGCGATGACCCGCGCTGCGCCGTCGCTGCTGCCGCCCGGTGCTGCAGAGACCACCAGCCGGATCGGCCGGTTGGGGTAGTCGGTGGCATCGCTTTTGGCCGCAGGCTGAGCAGATGCCGCTGCGCACAGCCCTGCCAAAACCAGCCCACTGAGGTATTTATGTGTAGTCATGATGTTCCAGTCTCCATGTAGCGTTTTGGCCGGTCATCCCGGCATGTGTATCTTCCCACCGCTGACAAAGCAATTTCCCTGCCATATGAGACTAACAGCGGAGACTGACAGCGGACTGACAGCGCAGGCAGATCGTACTCAATCAAAACCTTCAGTCAAAATCTTCCCGGGGAAATACCGGCGGCAAGGGCTCCACGGCATCCATTTCCACACCGAGTTCGGCTTCGATCTCGCTCATCGAATCCAGCAGTGCGGACAGCCGCAGCGTCACGTTGTCGAGGTCTTGCTCGGGGATGTCGAGGCCGGCGATCAGCGCCAGCGCCTGGGTTTGTTCCCGTGTCAGCATCGTCTCTCTCCTCAGGCCGGCGTGACAGCGATTTTTGAAAGGTCCGGGTGCCGGGTATGCCAGGGCGTGGCCTGTTCGTAGGCATGTCCGACGCGGAAAACGGTTTCTTCGGCGAAGGGTTTTCCGGCCACCTGCAGTGACAGCGGCAGACCGGCCTTGCTGAATCCCATCGGCAGCGCCAGCGCCGGCACGTTGGCCATGCTGAAGGGGTAAGTCGATATCCGTCGCAGCAGCACTTTTTTTTGCATCGCCTCGGGCGAATCGACGGTTTCCCGGGTGGCGTCGATGCGCCCCGGCGGACTGAGGCTGCTCGGGCAGACCAGCACATCGCAGTCCTGCAGCGCCGCCAGCACTTCGCGCCGCACCAGCACCCGCGCCCGCATCGCGCGGTGATACACCGCGGCCGGAATCAGTGCACCGGCGGCAAGGCGCGTGCGCGTGCCCGTGTCCATGTCATGCCAGTGCGTGCGCAGCCAGTGTTTGAGCATCATCGCCGCGATGTCGGAGTCCGAGGTCAGTAACTGCAACGGCACCGCGTATTTTGCCCTGGGCAGCGATATTTCCCGGATTGTTGCGCCGAGGTCGTTCATTACAGCAATCGCCGCGCGCATCGCTGCCGTGACTTCGGGATGCGCCCCGTCAGACCAGCACAGTTCGCGCACTACACCGATTTTCAGTCCGCTGATGTTGCCGGTCAGTGCCGTCGCATAGTCCGGCACCGGCCGCTTGCTGGTCAGCGGATCGCGCGGATCATGCCCGGCGATCGCCTGCAGGAACAGTGCATTGTCCTCGACCGTGCGCGTCAGCGGCCCGATGGTGTCAGCGGTCCAGCCGTACATCACGCCGCCCCAGCGGCTGACGCGGCCAAAGGTGGGACGCAGGCCGACGATGCCGTTGGCCGCTGCCGGGCTGCGGATCGAACCGCCGGTGTCCTCACCCAGAGATCCCGAGGTAAATCCCGCTGCCGGTGCAATGCCCGAGCCGCTCGATGAACTCGCCGGGTTGTGCTCAATGTTCCAGGGATTGCGCGGCTGGCCGTACGCAAAATCGATGGTGCCACCCTTGCCGAACTCGTGCAGATTTTCCTTGCCAATCAGGATGGCGCCGGCCGCCTTCAGTTTTTCGATGACCGCTGCGTCATGGTCCGGAACATTGTCGCCAAGCATGCGCGAACCCAGAGTCGTTTTAATCCCTTTGGTATTGAGCTGGTCTTTCACACCGAAGGGCAGGCCGTGCAAGGGCCCGCGCCAGCGCCCGGCAATGATGTCCCGTTCCGCCGCACGCGCCTCGGCCAGAGCAGAATCCGCGCAGACCGTGATGTAGGCGCGGAGCACCGGATTCCAGCGTTCAATGCGCGTCAGGCAAGCCTGCATCAGTTCCACCGGTGACAGTTTGCGGTCACGGATCAGGCGACCCTGTTCGGCTGCACTCAGGTAAGTCGGATCGGAAATACTTGAATTCATGATCAGATGTTCGTGTAATGGATCAGTGACGAAGTGTCAGCCATCACGCGGCAGGAGGCAAATCCCGGGCGACAACATGTGGTCTTTTACATGACGGGCCCTCTGTTTGACAGGTCCGTTACGGCTGACGATACTCCCAGCCTCATTCAGTCATGTTTCTGTCATCAGGGGAGCCCCCATGAGCAACGACCTCAAGGCTTATAACATTTTCGACCTGCGCGACATCGCGCTGAAACGTGTGCCCAAGGGCTTTTTCGAATTCGTCGACCGCGGCACCGAAGACGAGGTCGCGCTGCGCAACAACCGCGAAGTGTTCGACCGCATCCGTTTCCGCACCCGCACCTTTGTTGACGTCTCCAAGCGCAATCAGGACACCACCCTGTTCGGTGTCAAGCACAAGATGCCGCTGGTTATCGCACCCACCGGCGTTGCCGGACTGCTGTGGCACGAAGGCGAAATCAA
>JAYUYQ010000136.1:0-5811 GCA_043752435.1 Betaproteobacteria bacterium | reverse complement strand
GACATCGATTTTGGTTACGGCCAGATCATCGTGCGCGACGGCAAGGGTGCAAAAGACCGCGTCACCATGTTGCCTGCGGCGGTCATCGAACCCCTGCAGCAGCACCTGATCCGGGTACGCATGCTCCACGACCGGGATCTCGCGGCGGGTTACGGCGGCGTCGAACTGCCGGATGCACTGGCTATTAAATATCCACGCGCGGCGCAGGACTGGGGCTGGAAGTTTATATTTCCCTCTTACAAACTGTCAGTCGACAGACGCAGCGGAGAAATCCGGCGCCATCATGTTTACGAGAACTACCTCATTCGCGCCGTGAAACAAGCCACTCGTGCAGCCGGCATGTCGACACCATCAGCCGCGCAACACCCGCTTTCGATCACCTTGCCGCTCATCGGCAATCCGTCCAACCAGCAGATTAAAAATATTGAATAGAATCAAATACTTATGATATTCCGGTATCACCGCAGCACCCGAATGATCAGCGACCCACCGATCAGCAGCAGCAGCACCCCGATCACCTTAAGCAGCGTCTCGCGCGACGCGCTCAACTGGATGTGGTGCCCGGCCCAGATGCCACCGAGCGCAAAGGGCATCAGCAGCACTGCGCCGATGACGCGATCAGCAATCATCAGTCCGCCGACAAAAAACACCAGCGCGCGGATCGAGGTCGATAGCAGCACCATATTCGACAGCGTCGCACGCAGCACCGCCTTGTCCGGCAGGCGTCGCGACAGGTAAATCGCATAGGGAGGCGCGCCGACGCCGAACAGGGTGCCCGCGGCGCCGCCGCAGAATCCGGAAATCACCGCCCAGGGATGCCGTGCAATACCGATCTGCGGCGCGCCGGCATACAGCGAATACAGTCCGTAGCTGCAGAGGAAAATACCGAAGGCGGCGATGGTTGCCTGCTGCGGCAGCGTGACCAGCGCAGTGACCCCAGCCACGGCACCGGCCAGCGAAAACGGCGCCATCCATTTCAGTTCACCGCGATCGGCGTCTTTCGAGAAGCGCGAACCCAGCGCCAGTGCTGCGGACACGTCGAGCAGCACACACATCGGCAGCACAAAACTCAGCGGGAAAAAGTACGACAGCGCCGGCACCGTGAACATCGCCGCGCCGAAGGCGGTGATGCCGAAAATCACATAGGCCCCACCGACGATGGCGGCACAGGCGATGTAGGTCGCCAGATCAAAGGGAATGTGAAATGGGATATCCATCAAGAAAAACGCCGGCGCTGCGGCCGGCGTTGTCCTGCGTAAAAATGCAGATCAGACAAGGTTCAGGTGCTCGATGCCGGTCATCACATCATTGTCCTTGGCGTCCTTGCTGTTCAGTTTAATATTAAGGCGCAGCTCGTTCATTGAGTCAGCATTGCGCAGCGCATCTTCGTAACTGATATCGCCGGACTCATACAGATCGAACAAATGCTGGTCAAAGGTCTGCATGCCGAGTTCGCGGGACTTAGCCATGATGCCCTTGATTTCGTGCACCTCGCCCTTGAATATCATGTCGGAAATCAGCGGTGAATTGAGCAGGATTTCGACCGCGGCCGCGCGCCCCTTGCCGTCTTTTTTCGGGATCAACCGCTGCGACACCAGCGCGCGGATGTTCAGCGACAGATCCATCAGCAACTGCTGCTTCCGCTCTTCCGGAAAGAAGTTGATGATCCTGTCCAGCGCCTGATTGGCGCTGTTGGCGTGCAGCGTAGCCATCGCCAGATGGCCCGTTTCAGCAAAGGCGATAGCGTGATCCATGGTTTCACGGTCGCGAATCTCGCCGATCAGAATGACGTCCGGTGCCTGGCGCAGCGTGTTCTTCAGCGCGGCGCTCCAGGAATCGGTATCGACGCCGACTTCGCGTTGGGTAACCACGCAGTTTTTATGGTCATGCACGTATTCAATCGGGTCTTCGATGGTGATGATATGGCCATAGCTGTTCTCGTTGCGGTAGCCGATCATCGCCGCCAGCGACGTTGATTTGCCCGAGCCAGTGCCGCCAACCAGGATCACCAAGCCACGCTTGGTCATCACCACATCTTTCAGGACCGCTGGCAACTTCATGTCGTCAAACTTGGGGATCGACGTATTGATGGCTCGCAATACAATACCGACACGGCCCTGCTGCATGAACGCGTTGACGCGAAAGCGCCCGATGTCACCGGGGCTGATGGCAAAGTTGCATTCCTTGGTCGCCTCGAATTCGCCGGCCTGCTTGTCATTCATGATGCCGCGCGCGAGGTCCGCCGTGTGTTGCGCGGTCAGCGTCTGCTGTGCCACCGGGGTCATCTTGCCGTCCAGCTTGATCGCCGGCGGGAATCCCACGGTGATGAACAGGTCGGAGGCCTTTTTAGCGACCATCGCCCGCAGCAGATCGTGCATGAATTTGACTGCCTGTTCTCTTTCCATGCCTGGCTCCTATTTTGTGTCTTAGTGCCCCTCCGACTGAAAACTAGCGGAAGGAATCCTTGTTCATCGCCTTGCCGCGTGCCTCTTCAACCGACACGATGTTGCGCTTCACCAGGTCCTGCAGGTTCTGATCCAGCGTCTGCATGCCCAGCTGGGCGCCAGTCTGGATCGCCGAATACATCTGTGCCACCTTGTTCTCGCGAATCAGATTGCGGATCGCCGGCGTGCCGACCATGATTTCGTGCGCCGCGGCGCGGCCGCTGCCGTCCTTGGTTTTCAGCAGCGTCTGCGAAATCACAGCCCGCAGTGACTCCGACAGCATGGACCGCATCATCTCTTTCTCTTCGGCCGGGAACACGTCGATGATCCGGTCGATTGTTTTGGCGGCAGAGCTGGTATGCAGCGTACCGAACACCAAATGGCCCGTTTCAGCGGCGGTCAGCGCGAGGCGAATGGTTTCCAGATCGCGCATTTCGCCGACCAGGATGATGTCCGGATCTTCGCGCAGGGCGGAACGCAGCGCATTGGCAAACGACAGCGTATGCGGGCCGACTTCGCGCTGATTGATCAGGCATTTCTTCGATTCGTGGACGAATTCGATCGGGTCTTCCACCGTCAGGATGTGGCCCTGCTCGTTTTCATTGATGTGGTTGACGATGGCAGCCAGCGTGGTCGATTTGCCGGATCCCGTCGGGCCGGTGACCAGCACCACGCCGCGCGGCTGGTTGGCGATCTCGACGAACACCTTCGGCGCTTTCAGGTCTTCCAGACTCAGCACCTTGGACGGAATGGTGCGGAATACCGCGCCAGCGCCGCGCTGCTGCACGAAGGCATTAACGCGGAAGCGGGCAAGGTTAGGAATCGCGAAGGAAAAATCGCACTCGAGGTTTTCTTCATAAAACTTGCGCTGGCCGTCGTTCATGATGTCGTAGACCATCGCATGGACGTCTTTGTGTTCCAGTGCCGGCAAATTGATGCGGCGGATGTCACCATGCACGCGGATCATCGGCGGCAAACCCGAGGACAGATGCAGGTCGGAGGCTTTATTCTTGACAACGAAGGCCAGCAGTTCGGAGATGTCCATTTATAATTCCCTGAGGTGTAACGGGTCAGAACCGGGTAGGTACGCATCGCGGGCCAGGCCGCCGTCATCAGCGTGCGCATTAACGGTACAACAAACGGTACAACATTGCACTGCAACGCCGAAACGGAAAGCGTTGAAATTATGGCCATAATCGCTGATAACTTGCAAGCTGTACGCGGCCGCATCATAGCGGCTGCAAGGGCGGCAATACGCGCGCCGGACAGCGTACAACTGCTCGCAGTCAGCAAGACCTGCGGCGCAGCGCAGTTGATCGAAGCCTGGCAGGCCGGTCAACGCGCTTTTGGCGAGAATTTCGTGCAGGAAGCCCTCGACAAGGCGCGCGAACTCGCGCATCTGGACATCGAATGGCATTACATCGGCCCGCTCCAGAGCAACAAGACGCGTCAGGTGGCTGAACACTTTGCCTGGGTGCACGGCATTGAGCGTGAAAAAATCGCGCAGCGGCTGAATGATGCACGGCCGACGCATCTGCCGCCGCTCAATGTGCTGATCCAGGTCAATGTCAGCGGCGAAACCAGCAAAAGCGGTGTTGCACCCGGCATGGAGCGCGATCTGGCCGCGGCCATCCGCCGCCTGCCGCGACTGCGGCTGCGCGGCTTGATGGCCATCCCCGAACCCACTCCGGATACCGCCGTGCAGCGGGCGCGGTTCGCGCTGCTGCGCCGCTTCAAGGAAGGCCTGCAGGCGGATGACAGCGGCATCGACACCCTGTCGATGGGCATGTCGGACGACCTTGAAGCCGCCATCGCCGAAGGCGCAACCATCGTGCGCGTGGGCACGGCGATATTCGGGCGAAGGGTTTGACATGGAAAACGTGAAATATGAAAGGCGAAACGTATAATGCGGTAAACAGGCGCATGTTAAGGGCATAAACCATGCTCGACGTTTCACCAATCACCAATCACCAGTCACCAGTCACCAGTCACCAGTCACGTCAAAATGAACATCCTTTTTATCGGCGGCGGCAACATGGCAGCCGCAATCATCGGCGGACTGATTGCCAAAGGCCGGGCGCCATCGTCCCTGCACGCCGTCGATGTGTTGCCGGAGGCCTTGTCGCGACTGGAAAAGCAGTTCGACATCAGCACTTCCGCCGACGCGAGGGCGGCGGTAGCCGGCACCGACTGCATCGTGCTGGCGGTCAAACCGCAGCAGATGCAGGAAGTCGCCACCGCCATCGCGCCGGTGCTACAAGGGCAACTGATCATCAGTATCGCCGCCGGCATACGCGGCAGCGACCTCAGCCGTTGGCTGGGCCCGGCAGCACAGGTGGTGCGTGCGATGCCCAATACGCCGGCGCTGGTCACCGCCGGCATCACCGGCTTGTACGCAATGCCCGGCGTCAGCAGCGCCCACCGAAAAAATGCTGAAAATATCCTCGCCGCCGTCGGTACCACCTTCTGGGTTGACCAGGAGATCCAGCTCGATGCCGTCACCGCAGTGTCCGGCAGCGGCCCCGCCTACGTGTTTTATTTCATTGAGGCGCTCGAGCAAGCCGGACGCGAACTTGGCCTGTCGCCGGAAATTGCGCGGCAGAGCGCACTGGCAACCTTCGCCGGCGCAGTCAAACTCGCGACCAGCGACGCCACCGACCCGGCAACCCTGCGCGCGCGCGTGACTTCAAAAGGCGGCACCACCGAACGCGCGATCAGCGTGCTGGATGAAGCCGCGGTCAAGGCGGCATTCATCCGCGCGGTGCGCGCGGCCGCGGCACGTGCCGCCGAAATGGGCGATGCACTGGGCAAAGGTTGAGAGCGCTGCAAAATGCTGGCTGACGCACTGATTTTCATCGCACAGGTCACGTTCGGCCTGCTGTCATTCACTCTGCTGCTGCGCTTCTACCTGCAGTGGGTACGGGCGCCGTACCGCAATCCGCTGGCGGATTTCGTCAATGCGCTGACCGATTTCATAGTCCGCCCGGCACGCCGCATCATCCCCGGCCTGTGGGGACTCGACCTGCCGACACTGTTGCTGGCCTGGTCGATGCAATTCCTCGAACTGCTGGTGGTCATGCAGGTGCGCGGTTATCGCTTCGGCGCCGAGATCGGGCTTGCCATCCTCGGTATCGCGGCCTTCGCCGTGGTGGCCGTGCTCAAAATGCTGATTTACATCGTGCTCGGCGCAACACTGCTGCAGGCGCTGCTGTCATGGATCAATCCCGGCAGCCCGGTGGCCCCTTTGCTCGACGCCATGACGCGGCCGTTCCTGCGCCAGTTCCGCCGCCGCATTCCGCCGGTGGGCAATGTCGATCTGTCGCCGCTGTTCTTGCTGGTGATCTGCCAGCTGCTGCTGATGCTGCCG
>JAYUYQ010000135.1:0-5823 GCA_043752435.1 Betaproteobacteria bacterium | reverse complement strand
GCGGCGTCCTTGTTCTGCGTTTCCATATTCGCCAGCCGTCGCGCCAGCTCGTTGCGCAGTACATTTTCCTCGCCACGATCCTGATGCCACTGGTAAGCGGTAAACCCCGCGGCGCCCAGTGCCACGATCAGCGCCAGCGCCGGTAACGCACCGCCTGCCGGCCGCGCAGCAGGGGCCGAAGCCACCGGTTTTATGGCGGCAAAATCGCCTGATGTGCGCTGTTCACTCATGGTTTGAAGAATAACATGCAGGTATCGATGCTATTTCGCTGCAAACTGCTGCAACAGACCGGCGATCAGACCGTCATCGCCGGGCGCGGTCCCGATGACATCGCGGCAACCAAGATCTCGCGCCACAGCGGCGATGCGTGGATGCGGCGCCAGGAGCGGCGTGTGCTGCAGCAGCGACTCGCCGGGTTTGCCGAGCATGACAAACAGGTTGCGCAGGCCTTCACTGCTGGTGACAACCATTGCATGTATCCCGTCATGCATCCAGGCCTGCAGCAAAGGTGCCGGATCGGTTTGCGGTCGCGCGCGGCGATAACACGCGACGTAATCGACCAGCGCGCCGCGCGCCGCCAGCGTGTCGCCGAGCAATTCGCGCCCGCCATCGCCGCGCAGGATCAGCACACGCTGACCGCTGACCGCCTGCAGTTGCGGCATTTCGAGCAGGCGTTCGCTGTCAAAAGAACGCTGCGGCGCAATCACTGCATGGATGCCATGACGCTCAAGTTCCCTGACCCCGCCCTTGCCGATCGCGGCCACGCGCAAACCGGCCGGCCAGCCACGCCGCCCGGCCATGCGCTCCATTACCCGCGTCACGGCATTGGGGCTGATGAAAATGGCCAGGTCATAGGTGTCCAGCCGATCAATGGCCTCGAGAAGCGGCTGCGGATCTGCAGGGTCGAGAATTTCCAGCGTTGGGAAAATGACCGGCCGGCCCCCTGCGGCGTGTATCAATGCCGCCAATGGCCCGGCCTGGTGCGCCGGCCGGGTGATGAGGATGCCGCGCCCGGCCAGCGGTCCGGCGCTGGTCATGGCGCCGCAGTCATGTTGAAAACACTGCGAGGATGTCCGCAGCACCCTGACGTTTCAGGTCTTCGGCCAGCGCGATACCCAGCGCCTCGGCATCCGTCGCTGCGCCGGTTATTTCACCACGCACCACGCGCGAACCGTCGGGCGCACCGACCAGTCCGCGCAGGCGCAACTGTGTCCCGCTCAACTCGGCAAACCCGGCGAGCGGCACGTTGCAGCTGCCGGCCAGTGTCCGCGAAAACGCGCGTTCGGCGTTGACACACTGTTGTGTGGCCTGGTGTATCAATGGCGCCAGCAGTTCAAGCAAATCGCTGCGATCGCTGCGGCATTCAATGCCCAGCGCGCCCTGGCCGACGGCGGGCAGGCTTTGTTCCGGTGTGAGCAATGCTGAAATGCGCTCAGCAAGACCGAGTCTTTTCAAACCCGCTGCCGCGAGGATGATCGCGCCATACTGGCCGTCATCGAGTTTGCGCAGCCGCGTCTGCACATTGCCGCGCAGCGGCGCGACCACCAGATCGGGAAATTGCGCGCGCAACTGACACTCACGGCGCAGGCTGGAGGTGCCGACCTGCGTACCCGCAGGTAATGCGGCGAGGCTGCGAAAATGGTTCGAGACAAAAGCATCGCGCGGATCGGCGCGCTCCAGCACCGCCGCCAGCGCATAACCTTCAGGCAGATGCATCGGCACATCTTTTACTGAATGCACCGCAATGTCGGCACGGCCATCGGCCAGCGCATCTTCGAGTTCCTTGACGAACAAACCCTTGCCGCCAATCTTGGCCAGCGAACTGTTGAGGTTGCGGTCACCCGCCGTGGTCATGCCGAGTATCGATACCGGCAGCCCCGGATATAATCGCTGCAGCTCGGATTGCACATGCCGCGCCTGCCATAACGCCAGCGCGGACTCGCGCGTGGCAATCACCACGGAATTGGTTCGACGGCTAACAAAACTCTGTATCATATTGATTATATTGAATAATTTTAAGCGCTGGGACTGTCCGATTGTAGCATGGGCGGTATTTGCCACGGTGTTTGCCACGATATTTGCCAGTGCATTTGCCACCGCATTTGCCTCAACACTCGGCGCAGCACCTGCGACGGCCCAGCTGCTGCCGGCAGACAATCTGGCGCAGGCCGCCACCGAAGCGCGGGCACGCCGCGTGCCGGTATTGATCGCCTTCATGCAGCAGTCCTGCCCTTACTGCGCCATTGCGCGGCGCGATTACCTGATCCCGCTGCAAACCGATCCGCAATGGAAAAACCGCGTGCTGATCCGCGAAATCGACGTCGATCGCAGCACTGAAATGCGCGATTTCACCGGCAGCGCCACCACGCACCGCGCATTTGCGCGCAGCCACGACGTCACGCGCGTGCCGACCCTGATCGTGTTCGACGCCGACGGCAAGCCGGTGGGACAGCCGATCAAGGGTCTGCTGGGCGAGGATTTTTACCGGCTGTATATCGAACAGGCGATTGAAGCGGGACTGACCCGCATGCGGCCGCGCGGCCGCTGATCCGATTCAGTCTGTCGGGCGCGCTTTTAGCGTGCAAATTCGCGTACGAGGTGCTGCTGGCGGCGGCTCACCGGCATGCGTTCCTCGAGCCCGGCCAGCACCACCTGCCACGGCCCTTCGCCGGATTCGGCGCCGACCCGCTCGAAACCACGGATGGCCGCACGCGCCACCAGGCAATTGCGGTGCACGCGCACAAAACGCTCCGCAAATTCCTGTTCGAGCTGGGTCAGTGATTCCTCGATCAGGTATTCCCGTGCAGCAGTGCGCACCGTGATGTATTTGAGTTCGGCGCGCAGAAACAATATGTCTTCCACCGGGATCAGGTGCACCCGGCCGCGCTCGGGGACACTCAGGCAGGCGCGCGGCGACTGCTGCATGCCGCGCAGGATTTCCGGGTTCAGCGCCGGCGTTTGCGCGACCCGCGACAGCGCCTCCTGCAGCCGCGATGCCTTGATCGGCTTCAGCAGGTAATCCACCACGTGCAATTCGAAAGCCTGAATTGCATAGGCATCGTACGCGGTGGTGAATATCACCGCCGGCGGCGCCGCCAGCTGCTGCAGATGCCGCGCCACCTCAATACCATCCATGCCCGGCATGCGCACATCAAGCAGCGCGACATCCACGCCACCGGCTTCGGCGATGTGCAGGGCATCACGGCCGTTGGCGGCTTCACCGGCAACCACCACGGGCAGCTCGGCATTGACGTCCGCCAGCAGGTCACGCATGCGGCTGCGCGCCGGCGCCTCGTCATCGACGATCAGTACGCGGCGCGGCGCAGCTGTCACGATGCCACTCTCCTCATTTGACCCTCATTGTGCTTTCAGGTACGGCATGACCATACGCACCTCAAAGGTGTTTTCGCCGACCTGTGTGGTCAGCTCCGCAGCGACATCGAAATGCAGCTGCAGACGTTCGCGGATATTGGCCAGCGCCATCTTGTTGCCGACATGGTGGTCACCGTCCAGCCGGTACGGGTTGCGCAACACAACATGAAGGCGGTCATGTGCAACATGGATATTGATACTCACCGTGCCCGGCGTTTCCGCCGGCTCAATGCCGTGATACACCGCGTTTTCCAGCAGGGGCTGCAAGGCCAGCGGCGGCACCAGCGCATCTGGCGGCATGTTTTCAATCTGCCACTCGACCTGCAGACGCTCGCCGAGCCGCAACTGTTCCAGCTCCAGATACTGGCGGCAAAGTTCAATCTCCTGCGAAATCGGCGTCAGTTTCCGGTTGTCGGCCATCAGCGCGCGAAACAGTCCGGCCAGATCTTCGAGCGCCGCTTCGGCGCGCCGCGGCTCCTGGCGTACCAGTGACAACACGGCGTTGATGCTGTTGAACAGGAAATGCGGGCGGATGCGCGCCTGCAGTGCCTGCAGCCGCGCTTCCGCCAGCGCCGGCGACAGCGCGCGCCCGCGCAGGTCGAAATACCCGAGCAGCATGCCGGTGGATAGCGCGACGATGAACAGCCAGCGCGGCAGAGAATGCACTTCGACAAAAAACAGTCCGCTGGTGGCGAAATGCAGCGCGGTGGTCAGTGCCAGCTCGATCGCCACGATGGCGATAATCGCCACCGCGTATGGCAGGCGGCGCAACAAGTCACCCACTGCGGCAAGCACCAGCAGACTCAGGATCAGCAAGGGTTCGACCAGCGCGGCGTTTTCCGTGAACTGCGCCGGCCACTCGCGCACCGTAGCCACCTGCAGCAAAGCCGCGAGCAGTGCAATGCCGTTCACGATCAGCACGATGCGCAGCAGGATTCCGAAATTGCGGAAGTCCGGCAAGGGGCCGGTGTTGGCAATATGATTTATACTTCGCGCCATGGCAGTTTCATTCTAGCAGGGCCGTAAACAGCTTCTGTAAATATTCATGTCGGCAAAAGACAAAGTAACGGACAAAACGAAAAACGGCGCGAAGCCGAACGCCACCAAAGCGTGGTCGGGGCGTTTCAGCGAACCGGTTGACGATCTGGTCAAACGTTTCACTGCATCGGTCGGATTCGACCAGCGGCTCGCGGAATTCGACATCCAGGGTTCGGTCGCACATGCACGCATGCTGCATGCCGTCGGCATCCTGACCGCGACCGACCTCGAAGCCATCGAAAAAGGCCTGGCTGCCATCGGCGATGAGATCCGCGCCGGTACCTTCCCGTGGTCGATCGATCTTGAAGATGTGCATCTCAATATCGAACGGCGCCTGACCGACATGGTCGGTGACGCCGGCAAACGGCTGCACACTGGCCGCTCGCGCAACGACCAGGTGGCCACCGACGTGCGACTCTACCTGCGCGCGGCGATCGATCATGTGCAGACGCTGATCAAGGGGCTGCAGCGGGTCCTGCTCGACCTCGCCGAACATCATACCGATACGGTGATGCCGGGTTTCACCCACCTGCAGGTCGCGCAGCCAGTGTCGTTTGCCCATCATCTGCTCGCCTATTTCGAAATGCTGTCGCGTGACGCGCAGCGTTTCGCCGACTGTCGCAAACGCGTCAACCGGCTGCCGCTGGGTGCTGCGGCACTGGCCGGCACGTCGTTTCCGATCGACCGCCTGATGGTGGCCAGGGAGCTCGGTTTCGACGGTGTCTGTGAAAATTCGCTGGATGCCGTCTCCGACCGCGACTTTGCGATTGAATTCGTCGCCGCTGGCGCCTTGACCATGACTCACCTTTCGCGGTTCAGCGAGGAACTGATCCTGTGGATGAGCCCGCGTTTCGGTTTCATCGACATCGCCGACCGGTACTGCACCGGTTCGTCGATCATGCCGCAGAAAAAAAATCCCGATGTCGCGGAGCTGGTGCGCGGCAAGACTGGTCGTGTCAATGGTCACCTCGTCGCGCTGCTGACCCTGATGAAGGGCCAGCCACTGGCGTACAACAAGGACAACCAGGAAGACAAGGAACCGCTGCTCGATACCGTTGATACGCTGATGATGAGCCTCGCCGTGTTCGCCGGCATGGTCGGCGGCATCACCGTCAATGTCGACAGGATGCGCGCAGCAGCTACCGAAGGTTATGCCACGGCGACCGACCTCGCCGACTATCTGGTGAAAAAGGGCCTGCCCTTCCGCGAAGCCCATGAGGCCGTGGCGCAGGCGGTACGCTTCGCCGAAACCCGCGGCTGCGACCTCGCCGAGCTGTCGCTTGATGACCTGCGGCAATTTTCAAAGCTGATCTCGGCCGATGCGTTTGACGCACTGACGCTCGAAGGTTCGATGAACAGCCGCAGTCACATCGGCGGCACTGCACCGGCACGCGTCAAGGCGGCTATCGCCAA
>JAYUYQ010000134.1:0-5833 GCA_043752435.1 Betaproteobacteria bacterium | reverse complement strand
GTGATCGCCGCCGTCAGCGTCGTCTTCCCGTGATCAACGTGCCCAATCGTACCCACGTTCACGTGCGGCTTCGTCCGCTCAAATTTACCCTTGGCCATTGCTTTTCCCTACCGTGTTTACTGTTGATGGTTAGAAAAAAAGTCAGAAACCCGACTGCTACTGAAAAACCAACTGCTTTAGTGGTGCCCATGGCGTGGATTGAACACGCGACCTCTCCCTTACCAAGGGAGTGCTCTGCCACTGAGCTACATGGGCGCAAAATCGCGCTGCTGCCATGCTCCCGTCGGAAGCGATTACTAGAATTACTCGCCGCTACCTGTTGCAGTCACTGGAGCGGGTGAAGGGAATCGAACCCTCGTCGTAAGCTTGGAAGGCTTCTGCTCTACCATTGAGCTACACCCGCCCGGCACCTATGGCACCTTCAAACACTCACTCCCTGCCACACCATTCCGAGAATCCGCATACCGCTGCTGCGCTACTGCTGCAATAACAACTTCCACAACTTCCACAACTTCCAATCACGCCCGCAAAAAACTGGTGGAGGGGGAAGGATTCGAACCTTCGAAGGCTGAGCCAACAGATTTACAGTCTGCCCCCTTTGACCGCTCGGGAACCCCTCCGAACGAAGCCGATAATTATGGCGAGATTCCGCAGTAGTGTCAACGAACTGGGCACGAAAAATGCTGGAGAACATTGGTCGGGGGGCGATCAGCTTTGGCAAAGCGCAAACCTTAGGAAACCAAGGCCGCTTGCAACGATCCGCCACCGAAAATCGGCGGCACTGTAACCCATGATCGTGGCAAGCGGAATGTCCGCCGGTATACGGAGCCCATGCAACGTCTTTGCCCGGCTTTGTAAAGCGGCGTTTAGCACTTAATGTGAGCGCACACTGACGTTCCGTATTCAGCCGAATATACTAAAATATAAATAAAATCAAATACTTATATTAATTCCCGCCCGAACCACTGACGCTGCTTCCCCCGCAGACGAACAAGGTCTGACCTGAGATATACCCGCTGTCAGGGCTCAGGAAAAAACTGACTGCCCGCGCCACATCCCTGGGTGCCCCCACCCATTTCACCGGGATGCTGTCGATCACCGCCTGCCGCTTGGCGCTGCCTATGGGATGCCCGTTATCGAACAATTCGGTGGCTACAGGCCCCGGGGCAACTGCGTTGATCGTGATGCCATCTCCAGCTAACTCCAGGCAAAGCACCCTTGTCATGCCGACAAGTCCCGCCTTGCCGGCGGCATAGGCCAAGCGCTGGGTCTTGCCCAGAATGGCCCGCGAAGAGATGCTGACAATACGGCCGAACTTGGCTTGGCGCATCCCTGGCACCAGAGCCTGAATCAAAATCATCGCCGCCCGGACGTTCAGTGCATAAACGTGGTCCATGTCGTCAATCGTGACCTGCTCCAGTGAACCCGGCCGGTTGGCGCCGGCATTGTTGACCAGGTAGCGTACGGGATATTGGGCGGCGACCTCTTGGGCCACCGCGGACGTCAATGCGGCATCGGCCAGATCAATTTCATGATGCAGAATGCGCGCATGTTTGATCCGCGGCGGGCGGCGTTGCAGCGTCACCACGGTCAAACCCTGATCCAGCAGATCCTGCGCAATCGCTTCGCCGATGCCGGAGCTGGCCCCTGTTACTACCGCTACGCCGTCCATAGTGTGTTCTCCAAGAATTGCAGCAAAAGTTGACTTAGGTTTTGCAGCGGCGATTATAGGGCGGCATCTTCATCAGCTGGCGCCCTTGGACGGCAATGTTATGCTCGACCCCGACTCATGAATCCAGCGGTTTCCACACTGCGGGCCATCCTCAACCCGCGCAGCGTCGCTGTCATCGGCGCCTCGGGCGACCCTGCCAAATTCGGCGGGCGGGTGATGCACTTCCTCGTCAAACACGGCTACAGCGGTCGCATCGTGCCCGTGCATCCGACTGCCGCCGAGGTGCTCGGTATCCCGGCCGTGTCCAAACTCTCTGCAGCCGGCGATCCAGTCGATGTCTGCATCCTCGCCCTGCCCGCAGCACATCTGCCTGCGGCGCTGGACGATTGCGGCCGCGCCGGCGCGCGCGGCGCAGTGGTCATCACCGCCGATTTCGCCGAAACCGGCGCCGCGGGCGCAGCACGCCAGGACGAATTACTGCAGATTGCCCGCAGGCACGGCATGCGCCTGATCGGCCCGAACTGCCTGGGTTACATCAACCCGCAGCTGCAATTGGCATTGACGTCATCGGTGGCGCTGGCCGTGGAACCGATGCCGCGCGGCGCGATCGGCCTAGCCAGCCAGAGCGGTTCGCTGATGGCGTCGCTGATTTCGCATGCGCAGGACCTCGGCACCGGCTTCAGTGTTGCCGCCACCGTCGGCAACCAGGCCGATGTCGAACTCTGCGACCTCGTGGAATATTTCATTGATGACGACACCACGCGCGCGATCTGCCTCTATATCGAAGGCCTGAAAGACGGCGCGCGTTTTCTCGAACTCGCGCAACGCGCACGCGCCGCCGGCAAACCCATACTCGCGGTCAAGGCCGGACGCAGCGCCGCGGGAAAACAAGTCACCCAGTCACATACTGCCAGCCTCGCCGGTTCATACGCGGTGTGGGAAGCCGCCTGCCGCGATCACGCCGTGTGTCTGCTCGACGATCCGGAAGCACTGATTTACTGCGCTGATTTTTTGATCCGCTTCGGCGCACCGGCTGCATCCACCATTGCGGTGATGTCACCCTCGGGTGGCACCGTCGCCGTAACCGGCGACCGTGTGGTTGCCGCCGGCCTCGCGCTGGCAGAGCCCGGCGCAGCAACGGCGGCGGAACTGCAAAAGCTGCTGCCGCCCGGCCGCACCATCAATCCGCTGGACGTCGGCGGCCTGCCGCGGGCGAGCGGGTTCGACAGCGCGCTGACGGCTTACGAATTGCTCGCAAAAGATCCGGCGGTCGGCGCCATCCTGATCGCCGTCGCCACCACGCCGCAATTCGAAGACAAGGTACGACAGTGGGGCCGCGCCGCGCTGGCCGGCACCAAACCCACCGCCATCCTGCTGACGCCCGGGGCACTGGTCAATGGCGCGCGCGATGCGCTGAAAAAAATCCACTGCCCGTACACCAACCGGCTCGATGACACGCTGCGCGTGCTGCGCGCCGCCGTGGATTACGGCGAGGCTTTGCGCAATCCACCGCCACCACCCGCATCCCACTCAAGCTTTTCAGCCGCCGTGCGCGCACATGCGGCGTCATTGCCCGACGGGCGGTTGACCGAACCGGAAGCCAAAGCACTGCTGCGCACCTGCGGCATCCACACCACCGAAGATGTACTCGCATCCACGCCCTCCGCCGCAATCGAACAGGCACAACGCATCGGTTACCCGGTGGTGCTGAAAGGCGTCTGCCGCGACCTGGTCCACAAAAGCGAAGCCGGCGCGGTCAAACTCAACATCACCGACGCTGACGGACTGTGCGCGGCATGGCACGAAATTCAAATGGGCCTGGCCGCAAATCTGCCCGGCGCAACACTGGCCGGCTGCGTGGTACAGCCGATGATCCGCGGCGGTGCCGAACTCATCGTCGGCTGTCGCTGGGATGCGCAGTTCGGTCCGGTGGTGATCATCGGCAGCGGCGGTGTGCTGGTGGAAATTCTCAACGATGTGCAAATGGCAGTAGCGCCGATTTCAGCGGCACACGCGCAACGCCTGATCGCGCGCCTGCGCATCGCCCCCGTGCTTGCCGGTGCGCGTGGCCGGCCTGCAGCGGATATTGGCGCACTCGCAGACAGCATTGCAAAATTGAGCTCGCTGGCTGCCGCATTGGGCCCGCGTCTCACGGAACTCGACATCAATCCCCTGCTGGTGCGCCACACCGGCGCCGGCGTCATTGCGCTTGACGCGCGCGCCACACTTGCGGCAAGCACCGCATAAACTTCCAGGAGAGCCCGCATGAACACATCGGTAGTGACTTATGAATCGCGCGACGGCGTCGCCATCATCACGCTCAACCGCCCCGATAAACGCAACGCAATCAACAATGATGTCGCCGCGCAGTTGCGCGCAGCGCTCGAACAGCTGAACAGCAGTGACGATCGTGTCGGCGTGCTGACCCATGCCGGCGCGCATTTCACCGGCGGCGCCGACATCAAGGGCCCGCCAGAAGATTTTCCCGGCTGCGTGCCCAACATCGGCGTGATGATGCAGAAACCACTGATCGCCGCGGTCGGCGGCTGGGTGGTCGGTGGCGGTGTGGTCATCGTGCAGATGTGCGACCTCTGTATCGCCGCCGACGACGCGAAATTCATGTTTCCCGAAGCCAAGGTCGGCTTCACCGGCGCCGCCATCGCCGGACTCGCCGCACGCATTCCGCACAAGGTCGCGATGGAGCTGATGCTGGTCGGCAACGAAATCACCGCCGAGCGCATGTATCAGGTCGGCCTCGTCAATCAACTGGTCAAACCCGGCACGCAACTCGACGCCGCGCTGGTGTGGGCGCGACAGCTCGCCGACAATGCGCCGCTGGTACTCTCGGTGCTGCGCGATTACGTCGGCCGCATCATTCCCCAAGGACCGTCGGAACTCGCCGCGCAGGGGCGCGCCGCGATCCAGCGCATCCGCCAGAGCGCTGACGCGGGAGAAGGCATCGCCAGTTTCAAAGAAAAGCGCAAAGCCAAATTCAGCGGAAAATAGTTAATAAAAACAAATACTTATAAATGAACTCCGCTACAGCTCCCGTATTCGACGGCTCCGCCGCGTCACCCGCTCCCGTGTGGACTATCGTCGTGCTGATCACCCTCGGCCTGCTGATTGATCAGCATGTGCCGGTGTGGGGACAGGATGCCGTCAGCATTGTGACCTGGGCGATGCTGCTGTACTGGCTTGCAAATTCCTCAACCGAAACACGCAACAGCATGATGCTGTGCGTGGCCTACGCCACCGCCGGTGAAATCTTTCTGTCGCTGGGCTGGGGACTGTACGAGTATCGCCTCAACAACATCCCCCTGTTCGTGCCACCGGCGCATGCGCTGGTGTTTGTGCTCGGCGTGGCGATCTGCAAGCGCCTGCCCGACTCGATCATCTGGGCGGTGCCGCTGGCTGCAGCACCCCCGGTGATTGCACTGGCGTGGGTCGGTGCCGACACCATGGGCTTGATCCTTTATTCGCTGCTGGTGCTGTGCATGGTGTTCAGCAACGGGCGCAAGTTGTACGCGGTGATGTTCATGCTGTCGCTGGGCCTGGAAATTTACGGCACTGCCGTCGGCAACTGGGTCTGGCTGCACGATGTGCCGGTGATGGGGTGGACCACGATGAATCCGCCGCTGGCCGCCGGCACCTTTTATTGCATGCTCGACATGCTGGTTGTGACCACGATGAACGCGGTGCGCCGTCGGCGTAACAGCGCGCTGGAAACTGCTTAGTTAAAACCACCTAGCGCGGTTTGGCCGCGCGCGCCGGTCGTTGGGCTTGTTTGGCTTTAGCGGCCGGGGCCTTGCGGTCGTGTGCCACCGGCGCCGGCGGCAGCCCCGTGTGCTGGGTGCGGAATGACTGGTACTTGCTCGGCTTGCGCGCGCCCTCGGGCTTGAGGCCGGTGCCTGCAGGCTGAAAAGTCGGCACCAGTTGGTGTTTGCCACTGCCGATCAGATCACGCCGGCCCATGCGCCGTAACGCGTCGCGCAGCAGCGGCCAGTTCTCAGCGTCGTGGTAGCGCAGCAGCGCTTTGTGCAACCGGCGCACCCGCAATCCCTTGGGAATAATCACGTCTTCACTGTCACGGGTGACCTTGCGCAGCGGATTTTTTCCCGAGTGGTACATCGCTGTCGCGGTCGCCATTGGTGACGGCAGGAA
>JAYUYQ010000133.1:0-14054 GCA_043752435.1 Betaproteobacteria bacterium | reverse complement strand
ATCGGCGTCGAACTGACCGCCAAAGCCGCACCCGACGGTTACACCATCGCCATCGTCAGCGCGACGCACACCGTAAACCCCAGTCTGCGCCGCAACCTCCCCTACGACACCATCGCGGACTTTGCGCCGATCACCATGGTCACCGCGCAACCTTATGTGATGCTCGCGCATCCTTCGCTGCCGGCGAAGAACGTCAAGGAACTGGTGGCGCTGGCCCGCACGCGACCGGGACAGATCAATTACGCGTCATCGGGTGCCGGCACGCTGGGCCACCTCGGTTTCGAACTGCTGAAGACCAGCGCCAATGTCAATATGGTGCACGTACCGTACAAGGGCATCGTGCCGGCGATCACCGACATCACCGGCGGTCACGTGTCGCTGTTGTACTCCACCGTGGTGTCAGGCATGCCGCAGGTCAACGCCGGCAAGCTGCGTGCGCTGGCGGTGTCCTCCATCAAACGCGCACAGGTCGCACCAGGCGTGCCCACCGTCGCCGAATCCGGTTTCCCCGGCTACGATGTCAGCGGCTGGTATGGCATCCTCGCACCGGCAAAAACGCCGGCCGACATCGTTAACCGTCTCAACACCGAGATCGTCACCATCCTGCGTTCACCCGCCGCCAGCGAACGCCTCGCCGCGGATGGCTCTGAAGCCGTCGGTAATACGCCGGAACAATTCGGTGCACACATCAAAAGCGAGATCGCGAAATGGGGCAAGGTGGTCAAGGCTGCAGGGATCACCGCGGACTAAGTTCGCAAGCGCACATAAGTAATGACTGATGGCGCCTCTGACGCAGAGGGTGTATATTCATAAGCAATTGTTTTTATTGATATTTTTATAAACAGCGGCTATGGAATACACCACCCTCGGCCGCACCGGCCTCAAGGTCAGCGTTGCCGGACTCGGCTGCGGCGGCGGCAGCAAGCTCGGACTGGGCACGGGGCACAGCGCAGCGCATGCTGCGGACCTCGTGCGCAGCGCGCTCGACCTCGGCATCAATTGCATCGATACCGCGCAGTACTACGGCACCGAAGCCGTGGTCGGCGCTGCGATCGAGGGTCGCGCGCGCGACTCGGTGGTCATCTCCACCAAGCACAAGGTGTCATCGAACGATGGCGGCATCATCTCCGTCGCTGAAGTCCTCGCCGGGCTTGATCGCTCACTGCGGGCGCTGGGCACCGACCATGTCGACGTGTTCTGCCTGCACACCGTACTGCCGCAGGAATACGATCGCGTGATGGCGGAGATCGTCCCGCCGCTGCTACGCGAAAAAGAAAAAGGCAAATTCCGCTTTCTCGGCATCACCGAGTTCGCCGGACGCGATCCGCGGCACGACATGCTCGCCCGCGCCCTCAGTGACGACTGCTGGGACGTAATGATGGTCGCCTTCCACATGCTCAACCAGAACGCGCGGCAACGCGTGTTTCCGGCAACACAGGGCAAGAACATCGGCACACTATTGATGTTCGCCGTGCGCGCGATCTTCAGTGTGCCGGGCCGGCTGCAGCGCGACATCGCCGAACTCGTTGCCGAAGGCAAGCTGCCAAAATGGCTCGCAGACAAGAAGCAGCCGCTGGATTTTCTGCTGCACAACCAGGGCGGCGCAAACAGCATCATTGAAGCCGCTTATCGTTATGCGCGGCACGAACCCGGCGCCAACGTGGTGCTGTTCGGCACCGGCAATCCTGATCACCTGGCGCCCAACATCAACGCTATCCTGCAGCCGCCGCTTCCGGAAGTCGACCACCAGAAACTCGCGGGATTGTTTGGCGCGCTCGAGGGCGTGGGGCTCGACGAAATTAACCTGAAACGGTAGCTGCAGGCGTTAGTTCATCCGTTCAAACCTGACAAAGAAAACCCAGCCGCAGCGAGGTTTTCGTGAATGAATACGTCAACCCGATCAGACTGATGGTGCGGGTCTTTACCCTGTATTCAGGCAAGCAAGCCCACAATCGCGGTTGCATCTGACTCGTCTTCCAATCTCTGTATTCTTTCGGCGGCAGAATTCACATTGCCTATGGAAATCGGCTTCGCAGAAAACGAAACACAATCGCGGAACTTCTCCTCCAAGCGCTCCCAACTTACCGGGTTCTTCGGATCCCCCGGCACACTGGTCGCGCGGTGCTCAAAAAGCCGACCATCTCGGGTAATGATTTCCACCGAGGTCCTTGAGATATCAGCCGACCCACCCTTGCCAGTTACCGGTTGTGAGGCCGGTCTATAACTCACCCGATCAGCCATCGCAAGAACGCGGGGATCGCTCAAACCTTCCGGAGTGTAATCGCGCAGAGTGACGTTACCCTTGGCCGCCATCACCGCCGAAGTGAACGGGATGCTGTACTTGCCATCAATGCTCACTTTGGGCCGGCGCTTCAACTCGATCGGCTCGCACAGGAGTTGTGTGCCGCCGGTGCCGCCGACAATGACAATCGACTCGATATCCTCGGGCTTCAGTCCATGCTCCTGCTGCAAGGCGAGTATCGCGGCATTGGTCGTGCGCGTGTAGGCGCAAGCGGGCCAGACCTTGAACCCGTGCTTTTCGAGCAGAGGGAAATGCTCTCCCAGCCCGGCCACAATGCCGCCCCAATCGGGTTCCCCTCCGCGTATGTAGGTCTTGAAAAAACCGTAGCGCCCTTCAACAATTTCTTTCGATCCGATGATGCCACGGCGGGCCAGTTCGGCTGCCATTACAGCCCCCTGGCCCGAGAATCCGGCCTGCATCGAACGCATGTGCGTGGCGGCACCAACCGCCATTTGTCGACTGCCACTCATCTGGTTGAAACCTATGCCCAGGGCGTTCTCCATTCCCTCCTCGTCCAGTCCGAACAACCGGCCAGCGGTGGCCGCACCGGCGACGAACCCCAGCAACTGGGTCGCAAACCAGCCCTCCGTCATCGTCCAGTCCGGCACCTCGATTGCCCTGCTGATCCGCGTCATCACATCGGTACCGGCGGCTATCGCAGTAATGAGATCGCGCCCGCTTACGCCACCGAGCTTTTCGGCGACAGCCAGTGCGACGGGTATGGTTACGATGCTGGGATGGCCACTCTCGCCGAGATCATCGAAATCGAGCATATGGCCGAGACTGCCATTGACGAACGTCGCCCACGCCGCAGGCGCCTTACCGCCAAAACCCAGTATCGTCGCCTCGGGCTTGCCACCCAGATCAGCAATATATTCGGCAAGTATTGCCGCCTCCGGTGCAAGGGTGCTGGCTCCAATCGACACACCCAGCGTATCCATCACACATTGCTTGATCATCTCGACGAGTGCGGGCGGCAACGCCTCAAATTGTAGCGTTGCCGCATGACGCGACAGCCTCCGCGTAACGCCTTTGCCCTTTACATCCATTTCTTCGTGCCGTAACCCTGTGATTGAAACCATTTCGCCTCCTACTTTTTCCCAAGCTCCAGCTTCTGGATGATTTTGCCCCAACGCGCGGTCTCGGCAAGGATCAGATCGCGAAACTGCGTTGGCGTATTGGGCGGCGCCGCCTCGGCACCATCAGCTGCAAGTCGCTCTTTCATCTCCGGAGCATTAACAAGTGCACTGACCTCACGGTTCAGCATCTGTACCATCGGCGCTGGTGTCCCGTTTGGCGCAAGCAGGCCGTACCAGCTACGCAGATCATATCCAGGCACCCCCGACTCGGCGACGGTCGGCAATTCTGGCATCGCCTGTACGCGCTGGGGACTGGTAATCGCAAGTGCTTTAAGTTTGCCGCTTCTCACCAACGGCGCAGCGGTCAGCGTATTGGTGATCGCAAGATGGACACGACCGCCCATGACGTCAACCATTGAAAGACCGCTGCCCTTGTACGGGATATGCGTCATATCGACAACGGCCATTGACTTGAAAAGTTCCATGCCCAGATGCACGACCGAACCAACACCACTTGATGCGTATACCAAGGGCCTGGTTTTTGCCAGGGCAATCAACTCCTTCACTGAACCCGCCGGCAGCGACGGTGTCGCCACCATGAGATACGGCTGCGAGATCATCATCACGATCGGGGTCAGCTCTTTCGTGATGTTCGTCGTAACTGTACCGAGCAGCATTGCAGTAACGTTCTGGGCGCTGAGGGTCACCAGTGTGTAGCCGTCCGGGGCCGCCTGCGCCCCCAATTGCAGCGAGATCGCCCCCGCCGCACCTGCGCGATTGTCCACGATGACAAATTGCCCCAAGCGCTCGGAAAGTTTGTGGGCAACGGCGCGGGTCATGACGTCACTGCCACTACCGGCGGGAGTACCCACCAGCACCCGTACCGGCTTGTTCGGGTATCCGGTCGGTTTTTGCTGCGCCAGTGCCGTTTCCATACAGAAGGAACAGGCTAATACCGTCAATATGTATTGTTTTCCCATCTATCATCTCCTCTCAACTTTTTCCCTGCAACGATCAAGCACTGTCAGGACCCGTCACTATCACCTCATCACCTTCGACCGTGAAACTGTGATCAAAGTCTTCTGAAACCCAATCCATGAAACGCACTGCATCGTCGAAACGGGAGTCCCCGCTGCGCAGCACCTCTGGCCGGAGCCGCTTGTCGATCAGAACCGGAAGAAATGAAACACGCCTCACACCATCACACGCAAACACCGCCTTTGCGATCAGGCTCCGTTTTGCATCCGCCCCATAAGAGAGGTGCGGATAATCCGGATCCAGCACGACGCCATAACGCTTCTCGAACGCGGTCGCCTTCTCCGGCGATTTCGCAGTTGAAGACATGATGAAGTTGGAAAGGCTGTAAAAACATACTTTCCCCTGATGGACGCCGACTGCCTTGGGCGTGTGCGCGTGGTGACCCAGGATCAGGTCGGCACCGGAATTAAACGCCGCATTGGCCACAGTTATCTGATAGTCAGCGATCATCCGCGGTATGTAATGGATACCCCAGTGCAGCGACACCACCACCACATCGGCCGCCCTCTTTGCGGCTCTGATGTCCTCAATCATCCCGGCAATGTCTTCCTCGTACGGAACGGTAATCACGCGCGGCGGTACCCCAGCCTGGTAATCGAATGCCTCGTAGGACGTATGAACACGCAACGGAGCAATGCCCGCGCGGTCAGTGCCGGCCGCACATACTGACTGCAAAATGGAGCAGTAGGCCAGGAATGCTGTCTTCACCCCGTTTTTTTCCACGATCGCTGGTGCACGCGCTTCAAGCAGGTTGCGCCCCGCACCAACAACTTGGATCCCTTTGCCGCGGAACAACTCGACCGTATCGAGCAGCGCAACCTCGCCCCAGTCCATGGCGTGGTTGCTGGCCAGAGAAACGATATCGAAGCCACAATCAGTGAACACCGACGCCATGTGCGGCTTGACGCGACTGTGTGCGCCATTGGCATGCGACTGCAACTCGCCGCGCTCGGAGTACACCCGCTCGACCTGCGCAAAGCGGATATCCGCGCCTGCAAGCACGGGACGTGCAAGTTCGGAATAGACATCAACAGGCTCATGTATCGGCCCGACATCCCCGCACGCCAGCAGTGTCACGGTGTTTCCCAATTTACATTACCTCAGATCACCAATCTCTTAGCAAAAGTGCCATGGCTGAGCGTCTGAAAATGGACTGCAACCCGAGATTGCACACGACCTCAAGCCCCATACTTCTTCAGTGCTGCTGCAGACATATAGCGCTCTTCAAGTTCACGCTGCTTTTCCCCGCCTTCACCATTCGGACCCGCGTCCGGAAACGGGTAAGGCCTTGACTTGCGGCTCTCCTGAAAATCTTCCCAAGCTGCAATCCCGCGCGTCTGAAAGTCCTGCATAAAATCGTGCAGTGCCGCCCACATGACTTGATGGGTAAATCCGGGATACCAGGCGATGTTTATCCCGAGCGCGAGATGTTCATCCAGCCCAAGATAACGCGGCAGTTTGCCTTTCATGAACGAAAGCGGCCCCTCTACCGCTTCGCGCGCCCGTTTGATCTCCTCCAGGGAATGCGGCGACTCCAGCTGTACCCAGTCCACGCCGGCCTCGGTACGGTAGAGCTGCAGGCGCTGGATACAGTCATCGAAGCTGCTGTTAACGGCATCACGTGCGTAACACTGCGACATGATCACGAAATCCGGGTCGAGCTCGTTCTTCATGTCCACTGCGGCCCGATAGCGGGCGATCGCCTGCTCGATCGGGACCACCTCCACACCCGCACTCTGCGTGCGGCGCTTGCCCTCAATCGGCTGATCGTCGATGCGCACCCCTGCAATGCCCGCACGGATACATTCCCGCACCATGCGCCGAACCGCCATGATGCCGCCGTGCCCGGTATCACCGTCAAGGATGATGGGGAAATTCGCACTCTGCGCGACCCACCCGGCGATCTGCACGCATTCAGTCATGGTGGCAGTGCCGACATCGGAGAGCCCGGTGTAGGAACCCACTACACCACTGGTGCCGACGAATCCGCACTCGCAGCCCGCCTGCTCCATGATGCGGGCGTGGGTCGCAGTTGGTGGATGCAAAACCACCAGCACTTTATCCTTGCGGTGAATCAATTGCCGCAACCTGGTAGATTTTTTAGTGGCCTCCATGATCAAGTCGCCTTTGACCGGGCACCGCAGACATAGGCTGCCGCTTCGCGTCCGGCAATGCGACCGAACACCGAGCCTGCCATCAAGCCGGAACTGCCGGGATAGTTGAAATAGAACAGTCCGCCAACCAATTCTCCTGCAGCAAAAAGTCCCGGCAGCGGCGCATCCTCAATATCGAGAACGCGCCCGGTAGTGTCGATCTTGAGTCCGCCAAAAGTAAAAGTGATCCCACAAGTCACCGCGTAAGCGCTGAACGGCGGCTTCTCGATGGGGTTGGCCCAGTTCGACTTGTTGATGGCGAGACCCGTGCTGCACTTACCGTCCTTGATATTAGGATTGAATGCAACGTCACGTTTAACCGCCGCATTGAACTCGCGCACCGTTTGCAGAAACTGTGCCGGATGGACATCCTCCATTCGCGCAACCAGCTCTTCGAGCGTATCCGCCCGCACCTTGGTCGTGCCTTTTGACCGGTATTCATCGTGCAGCAGGTGATCGACTTGAGAATCAAAAACATGCCATGCGTAGCTGCCCGGCTGCTCCAGCACAACGCGGCCATACTTGGCGTAGGTATAGTTGCGGAAATCCGCCCCTTCATCCACGAAACGTTTCCCGTCCGCATTCACCATGATGCTGAACGGGTAACCGTTACGGCTCGCCGTAATCGGCCGGTCGAGTTCGCCGAAATCCGGCGCGTATCGCTCCCATGAAACCGAGTGACAGCCCGACCACTGCCCGTAGGGCTGCGCCCCGATGTCGAGTGCCATGCGGATGCCATCGCCGGTGTTGTAGCGCGTACCGCGAACTTTTGCCATGTCCCAACCCGGGCCAAGATAACGCGTACGCCACTCCCGGTTTGCCTCGAAACCGCCCGAGGCAAGCACCACAGCTTTGGCGCTTATTTCCTCCTCCGAACTGCTCGCGACAACGCGCACCCCTTGCACCCCGTCACGACCGCGGAGCAGGCCTGTAGCCTGCGTCCCGTAGCGGATATTCACGCCGTGTTTCTCTGCCGCCTTGTACTCGGCCTGCACCAATCCACGTCCGCCGCCTGCGGTCTCGACTACAGTACCACCAAAAAACTTGAACTTGCCCTCGTGCTTGAACGCATAACGCCCAAAGCGCGGAACAAAACGCACCCCTCTGCCGTACAGCCATTGGACGGTCTCGGTACTGTTGAGCACCAGCGTCTCGGCCAGATCGGGATCACAATAGTATTGCGTCACGCGTCCGAGGTCGTCGAGATACTGCTCTGCGGTGTACTCACCGAAATCGGTATTGGTGATCTCGCCCTCCGAGAGATCCGGCACCACCGATTTCACGGTTTCCACTCCGTGGTGAACCATGCGGAAGCCGCCGCCGGTATACGCGGTGTTGCCGCCACGCCGATCCTCTGGTGCGCGCTCAAGCAATAGCACTTTTGCCCCGTGCTCCCGCGCCGACAACGCGGCACACAGCGCGGCGTTGCCACCACCTACAACTATTACGTCATGCTTCTCTTCCATTTTCACTCCTGATTCTCCAGATTGGTCCGACCTGCCAGCGCCGCTTCCCGTATGTATCGTTCGTATGCAAACTGGGGCAACCCGCCGCACTCGAAGATCTGCTCAATTGCCGGCGGATATTTGTTGAGCGGCAGGCTCGCTCCGTTCGCAGGGTTGACAATGACGCCCTTCGGGTAATCCACCTCGAGAATTTCACCGTCGTTGACAAGTCCGGTCACACCTGGCGCAACGAATATCGGAATCGCTCGCGAGATGCAGTTGCGCAGGAAAAGCCGCGCCACGGACTCGGCAATAATCGCGGCTATGCCCACTTCCCGAAGCACCAACCCCGGGCGGCTTGATCCGCAGCCGAAATTGCGACCCGCGATCAGGATGTCGCCCGGCTTTGCCTCCCGAGGGAACTCGGGCCGGTACAGCTCCATGGTGTGCAGCTTGAGCTCTTCCATGGTGGGGTACAGGTAATAGGGATTGATTGCATCGGTTTCGATCGAGTCGCCGAACTTCCACACCCGCCCGCGGATCACCCGCTTCAAATCAAAGCCCATGAAATACCTCTTTCGGATTCATGATTTCGCCCGCCACCGCCGCCGCGGTTACCGTGAGCGGGCCGCCAAGGTAAATATCGGCTTTGGGGCTACCTTTGCGACCTTTGAAATTACGCGTGGTGGCGGTGATGCACACCTCCCCCTCTGATAGAAAGCCCACGCGCGGCTGGCATATTCCGCAGCCTGGCGTGATGACTTGGGCTCCCGCCTCAATCAGCGTTTCAATAAGACCCGCTTTGAGGCACTGCAGGTAGACCTGCTGGGAAGCCGGTGAGATGAGAAAGCGCACGCCTTTTGCCACTTTGTGTTTCTTGAGCATGCGCGCCGCGATCTCGATATCCTCATAGCGCCCGTTTGCGCACGATCCGATCTGCGCCTGATTGATTCGCGTGCCCCTGGCCTCATCCACCGGAACCACATTGCCAAACTGGTGCGGCTTGGCGACCACAAACGGCATCGAGTCCACATTCAGACGGATTTCCTTCGCATAACGTGCTCCGAAGTCTGGGGCGAGCGCCTCATAAGTCGTGTCTGTACGTGATTTTACGAACCGGTGGGTCGCCTCATCCGCCTCGAACATGGCGAACTTGGCGCCGACCTCCACGCCGTGCGTGGAAAGGCACATGCGGCTGTCTATTGAGAGTTTGGGCACCAGAGCGCCGGAGTACTCGATGGACATGCTCTGCGCGAAGTCCTCACCATATTGGCCTGCAAGGTACAGAATGATGTCCTTGGAGATCGGATAGTCAGGCTGATTCCCATCAAGCACGACCCGAACCGACTCAGGAACCTGAAACCACAGTTCGCCATAGAGAAGCACGTAAAACATGTCAGCGCGCGTAATACCCGTAGCGCCGGCATTGATCGAGCCATAACCGATCGTGTGGGAATCATTGCCCACCACGAGTTCGCCCGGGCGCACAAGACCGTAGTCGAGCATCATCTGATGTGCGATGCCGGGCTCGGAGTCGTGAAAGCAATTGATGCCGAGCCGTTCGACCTCCCTGCGGACAAGGGCGTTCTCATCGGCGTGCTTTTGGGTGAGCGTTGGCTGGTGGTGATCAAGCAGCACGTAGACCCTGTCGCGATCCCACACCCGGGGCAAGCCCGCCTTGAAACCCGCTTCTATCGCCATATCATGCATGGGCTCACTGGCGTGGTAGTGGCACATGGCCCCGTCAATCCTGGCATCCAGGAATTCACCCGCCTGCACTGCTTTACCGGCAAGGTTGTGCCGAGTCAGCAGTTTTTCAGCCATTGTCTGTGCCATAAATATTTCCTGTAGATATCCGGTAAATAATGTTTCGGGATGCAGACCGCAATCAGTACCAAAACAGATACACGGCTTAACTTTCGGCTTCGGGAAACAACCGCTTCAGGCGCTCACGCTGTGCAGCGCGCACGTGCGCGCGCGACGACGCCTCCGCTGCCTCTGGATCGCGACTGCGAATCGCCTCGACAAGTTGCGTGTGCTCTGCTGCCGCGGCCTGCGCGCGTTCGGGCAGCAGCATCAACGGCGTTCCAAGCAGCCACATCGAATCGTTCACGGCGACGAGGCTCTTCTCCAGATAACGGTTGTGCGCCCCGCGATGGATTGCATCGTGGAATCGACGGTTGTGCTGGGCGAGTGCTTCGTCCCCCCACGCCAACTTGCTTTCACGCTCGACGAGATCAAGCAGCACCTGCACCTCCATGTCGGAGGCGTGCCGTGCGCACAAACGCGCGGCTGTGCCCTCCAGAACCTCTCGCATCACATAGAGCTCCATCACCGCCTGGCGGTCGAGGTGTGCTACGACCAGGCCGTTGCGGGGCTCGTGCTCCAAGATGCCTTCCCCCTCGAGACGCCGGATTGCATCGCGCACAGGGGTACGGCTCAAGTTGAGCCAAGCCGCAATTTCAACTTCCATTACGCGATGACCGGACGCAAATTGCCCCTGCTGGATGGCATCCCGCAAGCGTTTATACGCGTGCTCGCTGCGCGAACCATGGCGCGGCACCTTGGAGTTTGCTTTCGTGTTCTGCATACCGGAACGGGATATAAGCCGACTTTTTTCAGGTCTTTATATGGTTGACGGGACGTTGAACTAAATGTACTCTAGTGTGTACATTAGAACACATTCCGTCCAGTCCAGACTATTTATTAATATATAACAATCACTTACTGCCCGCGTTAAAACCATGAGCCATGGCGCGAAGCACGAGAGACTATTCTTGAGGGGGGAACGCCATGCTCAAACTGCTTTCAATCGCATTCGTACTACTGACATCCTGCTTGCCACCATTGAATGCGCAGGCCCAAGGCATTTACCCGACTAAACCTGTCCGCCTCATCGTTGGCCAGTCTCCCGGAGGCGGCACCGACGTCATCGCCCGACTGATCGCCCCCAAGTTCGGCGAGCATCTTGGCCAAGCTGTCCTGGTGGAAAACCGCACCGGCGCAGCCGGTTCAATCGGAGCGGCTTTTGTCGCTAAGAGCGCGCCGGATGGCTACACCCTGCTGGTCGTCTCCAGCAGCTACGCCATCAACCCCAGCCTCTACACTGACCTGCCTTTCGACCCGGCAAAGGATCTTTTACCGGTAACACTGATCGCCGAGGCGCCATTCCTGCTTGTGGTGCACCCCTCCATGCCGGTGCGCTCGGTGAAGGACTTGGTGGCTTTTGCAAAAGCCAAACCGGGCACACTGAACTTCGCCTCTGGCGGAAACGGCAGTTCGGGACATCTGGCAGGAGAACTATTCAAATTCCTGGCGAACATAAACATGGTCCATGTGCCGTACAAAGGCGCGGGCCCCGCCCTGGTCGATGTCATGGCGGGCCAGGTACACCTGACTTTCGGCAGCGTACTTTCCTCGCTTGGTCACGTGAAGAACGGCAGGTTGCGCGCGCTGGGGGTCACTGGTTCAAAACGTTCATCCGGTGCGCCCGATTTGCCAACAATCGCCGAAGCCGGCGTGAAAGACTATCAGACCACGACTTGGTACGGCCTGCTCGCGCCAGCGAACACGCCAGCCGCGATCGTTAACCGGCTTAGTGGCGACATGAAAAAAGCTCTCGAATCGCAGGATATCCGGAACAGAATCCTGACCGACGGCGCCGAGCCCGAAGGCGGCTCGCCAAAGCAGTTCCAGGATCATCTCGCATCGGAAATGAAGCGGGTCTCAGAGATCATCAAGCGGGCCGGCGTAAAACACTAACAAGTGCCTGCTTCGCAAGGCGGAAGCGTTACACGCGGCTCCAAACCCGGCGCCATCCTGCAGCCGCCGCTGCCTGCCGCTGCCACGAAAAAAATCGCTGAACTGTTCGGGGCGCTGGAGGGCGTGGGGCTGGACGAGATCCTGCCGAAGCCGAAACAGCGGTAACGCAAGAGCGGTGTTAAGTAATAATGCAGCATTCCACCTCACGAGTATTGCCATGAAGCGCCTTGCCCGCACTCTCGCTGCTGCACTGATGCTGAATCCTCTGAGCGTAATCGCGGCCGATGCCTACCCATCGAAACCATTGCGCATGGTCATCACCTTCCCTGCCGGTGGCCCGACCGATGTCGTGGTGCGGCTGATTTCACAGCGGCTGACCGATCAATGGGGTTATCCGGTCATCATCGACAATCGCGGCGGCGCCGGGGGCATCGTCGGCACCGAAATCGTGGCGCGCGCCATGCCAGACGGCTACACCTTTCTCGTCGGTACCGCGGGCGGCATGACCATCAACCCTGCGCTGCGCTCCGACCTCTCCTACGATCCGTTCCGTGATTTTTCGCCGGTCGGCATGCTGGTGGTGAATCCACAGATCCTCGTCGCGCATCCCACGTTGGCGGCTAAAAACATCAGGGAACTCGTCGCGCTTGCCAAACAAAAGCCCGGCCAGCTCAATTTCGCCTCGGCCGGAACGGGCACCGCGACGCACCTGGGGCTTGAATTGCTGAAACTCACCGCCGGCATCGACGTCGTGCATGTGCCGTACAAAGGCGGGGCCCCTGCGGTCACTGACCTGATCGGCGGCCAGGTGCAACTGCTCTGGGTGAGCATTCCTTCCGTACTGCCGCATGTGAAAGCCGGCAGACTGCGCGCGCTGGCGGTGAGCACGGCGAAACGCACGACCTCGGCGCCGGACGTGCCGACAGTGACTGAATCCGGCTACCCCGGCTTCGAGTATTCAAACTGGAACGCACTGTTTGCGCCCGCCGGCACGCCGCAGCCGCAGCTGCGGAAAATCAACGCACAAGTCGTCGCCGCGCTGAGTGACCCTGCTGTTGCCCAGCGCCTGACCGCGCAGGGCGCCGACCCCGCCCCCGGCACGCCGGAGGAACTGGGCAAATACATGCGCACCGACCATGAGCGCTGGAAAAAAGTCATTCGCACTGCGAACATCAAGCCGCAGTAATAAGTCTGCAGTAAGAGGTCTGCAGTAAGGGGTTTGCAATGAGAGGCCGCAATAAGCAGGCTTCAATAAGACGGCCGCCGCGATCAGCGGCGCCTGAACGACGGGCCAGTGGTGATGCCGGAACCCGGCTGTGCCATCGCTTGTGCCGCCGCCGGAAGATCAACCCGCACAATGACCTTGTTGTTATTCGCCGCCCAGAAACGCGCGGTGTCTTCGGTCATCGGGGCGCGGACCAGGCGCCAGCGCACCCGGCCATGCTGGTCTTTTTCCTGGACACGCCACTTGTAGAGAGTTTCCATGCCGCCTCCCAGATCGAGCCGGGCCGATGCAGCCCGGGGCCGCACATCTTAGCGCGCCTCTGAGCATGCGGCCACCCTATACTTGTTCCTTTCCCGGCCCCAGGCACGGCCTGTGCGAGCCATTCAGCACCACCGGGCACCAAAAAAACCTGGCCGGGCGTTAACGCAGCAGCGCTGGAACCGCGGGGCCGGATGCGGGCCGTGGGTGGCCATGGGCCGTGCCATTTTTGATCTGGCGCAATTGAATATTCGCCTGATGAAAGAGTTCGTTCAGTTCCCGGACCGGGACATAAGCATCGCCGTGGGTTTCGTGGGCGAGCCATTGGCCAATCTTCTGCATCACAAAAAGTTGCTCTATCAACTGGTCTATGGTTTCGCGTCGCACGGGGAGCGCGCGCCGTTCTTTGCGTTCGCTTAGTTCCAACCGCTTTATTTGCATGGTGGTCTCTTTTGGGTACACGGTCTGCACGCTCGTCACGCGTAGACCAGAGCCGGCACCAGGATTGCTGAACACGGGTTCTGACAAAACGCCCAGCAATACGGAGCCCGTAGCGCACACGATGGCCAATGACGACCGCTGCGTCGGTTCGATAGCGTACTTAACTGACGCTGTTGCGCAACAACCCGCTCGCGATTGCCAGATCAAGCCCGACAGGCCCAGCACCATGGCCCGCTGCATTGCAGTCGCGTGGTCTTCCGTGAAGGCAACTCAGCACAGTTGCAATTTATTCGGCCTCCGCGCCCGTTTTCGCGGATGGCTTTCGCGGCGCGGTAACAGGGCCTGAGGCCG
>JAYUYQ010000132.1:0-14083 GCA_043752435.1 Betaproteobacteria bacterium | reverse complement strand
CCGTCCTCGTTCCTCGCGCAGGTGTAAACAAGCGTTACAAACGTAACGCGGCGTAATGAGGGGGCGGTGACTGGTGACTGGTGCAAAAAACAAACGGGGGCCTCCGGCCCCCGTTTATGCTGCGGCGGTTTGTGACGCGGCTTCAGTCCGCCTTGATGTTGGCGTCTCTGACCACTTTCGCCCACTTCGCGAGTTCAGATTTGATATGTGCGGCGAAGGCTTCGGGCGTGCCGCCGGTGGCATCAAGACCCTGGCGCTTCAGGTTGTCGATGACATCCTTGGCGCGCAGCGCTTCGTTGATGCCAGCATTCAGTTTCGCCATTACCGCCTGCGGTGACCTGGCCGGCAGCAGTACGCCGTACCACGAGGTCATCTCGAAACCTGGATAACCGAGTTCGGCGATGGTGGGATATTCTGGCGCCAGCTGCGAACGGGTCGCACCGGTGACGCCGATCGGCGTGAGCTTGCCCGACTTCACCTGCGGCAGCACCGAGGTAATGCTGCCGAACACTGACTGCACTTCGCCACCGAGGATGGCGGCCGTCGCCGGGCCACCGCCTTTGTACGGCACATGGACCATGTTGACGCCCGCGCGCGCTTTGAACAGTTCCGCCGCGAGGTGCAGCGGAGAACCGTTGCCGGCCGAGGCGTAATTGATCTTGCCCGGATTGGCTTTGGCGTACGTAACAAACTCTTTTAGCGACTTGGCCGGCACCGCAGGATGCAGCACCAGCATGTATTGACCCGCCGCCACCAATGCCACTGGCGCGAAATCTTTCACTGAATCGTACGGCACCTTGGTCAGCGCCGGGCTGATCGCCACCGGCCCGATGAACGCCAGCAACAGCGTGTAGCCATCGGGGTTGGCGCGCGCCACGGTTTCGTTGGCGATAATGCCGCCGCCGCCCGCGCGGTTGTCGACAACAAACTGTTGGTTCATGCGTTCGCCGAGTTTCTGCGCAAGGATGCGCGCGACCGCATCGCTGCCGCCGCCCGGCGGGTTGGGAACCAGCAGACGCACCGGGCGCGTCGGGTAATCATCACCGGCGGCGGCCTGGGCCGGTGGCGCGAGCAGGGCCAGCAACACGACACCGGCGCCGAGAATATTTGATAAGTATCTGATTTTATTCATATATTTAACTCAATTGGGTCAGCTTAAATAAGGATTTCATTTCCGTCAGTTGCTCAAGGCTCCACAGTTGCCTCAACAGCGCATCAAGCTGCGCCTTCGGCATCTGCTCGCCCGCGAGTGAGCGGAATTTTTCTTCGATCTCTGCGTCCGACATCGGGTTCATCGGGTGCCCGCGATGGTATTCGACACGGATGGACTCGCGCCGGCCGTCCTTCAGCACCACATCCATGTCGCAGAGCATGGCTTCGGGTTCGCGGCCGTTGGCTTCTTCGGACTCGGTGCATTTGATCTTGGCAACCAGAGCCAGCAATGCGGAATCGTGCAAGTACGGATCATCGAAATACTTGATGTCGATGACGCCATACATGAGCGCAACGCCGGCGGTATACGGCATGCTGTGGTCGGCGGTTTCGCGGTTGGCCGGCGTCCATTTGTCGGGGTCACCCGCCATCATCTCAATCGCGGTATGCAGCGTGCGAACATGGATTTCAGCGATATCATCGACGTCGGCGTTGTTTTTGAAGCGGACACGGTCGCGGGCTTCCAGCGCCGCGTGCACCACGGATTGCGAATACTGGCCCAGCGGATAACGCTTGATCAGGCAATCCATGATCCTGAACGAGGGCTGGCCTTTGCCGCCGAAGGGGGCGAGTTCGAACGGTTTCCGGGTCACGGCGACAAAATAACCGCCGCGGCCTTCGAATACCGGTGACGGTCCGGTCATGCCGCGCCGGGCCATCTGCGCAAAAAAAATCGCGTTGCGGCTGGCGTTGGCATAGGCGCAGCCCTTCCACATCGACACGTTGCCGATGCGCGTCTGATAGAGCGCGACATTGGCGGCGACGGTGATGCTCAGCGCCGTGGCAATCTGTGCGCGATCGAGTCCCATCAGCCGTGCCGCGCCGAGCACGCTCGCCATCGCACCGATGGTAGTGTGATCGAAGCCCATCGGCTTGAAATTGACGATGTCGCACATGCGGCAGAACATTTCGTAGGCGATTACCGTGGCGACGATCAGGTCGCGGCCACCGGCCTTGCCGATTTCTGCCGCCGACAGCAGCGCAGCAATGCTGTCGCTGGGGTGGCCAGCCTCGCGCCCGATGTAGCCGTCGTTGAAATCAAGGTAACGCAGCATCACGCCATTGGCGAACACCGCGAGATCGGGACTGGTCTGCTGCCCCGTGCAGAGTATGGTCGCCGGCTCCGTGCTGATGATGGTGGCGGCCTGTGCAAGCGCGATGCGCGTCGGTTCGCTGTCATAACCGCCGAGCGCACAGCCGATGGAATCGACAATCATCCGCTTCGCCTGGTGGATCACCTCAGGCGGCAGGTCTTCGTACTGCAGGTCGGCCGCATACGCGCCGAGGGTTTCTGCGAGAGTGGTCATTCAAATTTCAGTATTTGGAGGGAGCGGCGAGGAAAACTGCAGTTATTGTAATGGCAGGCATCGTCACCTGCGGCGCGCTCTTGTTGTGGTGTACTGCGCTGCCTGGCGCACGCGGGGACTACTTGATCTTCTTGTCTTCCCGCTTGGCTTCGGCCATGGCTTCAGGCTCGAGTTCTTCGGCAGACCGGTTCAGATGCACGAACACACCCCAAGCGGCTAGCAGCACGCCTGTCGCGCCGAGGAGGCTTGCGGCGTATAGCAGGTGCGCCAGATCCTCATGCACGGCCTTGAACGTGGCCACCAGTCCTTCGATGGCGAGCGCAACGATGACAACGACAAAAAACCGCGACAGGAATCGTCGCACCCGGGTGGGCGCACTGATGTTGGCGTCCCGTATGACTTCTTCTTCGGCAATGGTCTGCGCAATCTGGAGCGCGACGACCGCAGCGGCCAGCAGTCCGACCGCCTCGATAATGGCTTGGGCAGCCAGACCATCGAGGCCACCGGCAAAAGCCTGCCAGCCCATGCGGGCGGAAATTACGATAAGCATCAGTGCGGCGCAGGCAAAGAGCGCCACCATCAATGCATGAATAACCCAGAACACTCGCAGGAAAGATTTCATCGGGGAGATAGTGTCACAGATTGCAGGATTTATTGCGGCCCAGCCAAATACCGCGTTTCCAGATGCTTGCGGAAATGCTGCGGATTGAGCGGCTCTCCACTGGCGCGGCGCACCAGCTCCGGCGTATCCCACAAACTCGCCTGTGACCAGATGTTGTCACCCATCCACTCAAACACCAGCTTGAGATCACCCGCCGCAATGCGCGTGTTCAAGTCCGGCGTCGCGCGGCGCATGGTGGCGAACCATTGCGCGGCATACATCGCCCCCAGCGTATAGCTCGGAAAATAACCAAAAGCACCTTCGGTCCAGTGCACATCCTGCAGGCAGCCGTCCTTGAAATTGCCGCGCGTGTCGAGGCCGAGCAGAGTCTGCATTTTTTCATCCCACAGCGCGGGGATGTCATCGGGCTCAATGTCGCCCTCGACCAGCGCGCGTTCGATGTCGTAACGCAGGATGACATGGGCCGGATAAGTCACTTCATCGGCATCGACGCGGATGAAACCCCGCTTCACGCGGGTCCACAACCGGTACACATTGTCCGACTCAAACGCCGGCTGGTCGCCAAAGTGTTTTTTCAATAACGGCGCCATCAGGCCGACAAAGGCACGGCTGCGCGCGAGTTGCATTTCGAAGGACAGACTCTGACTTTCGTGCAGGCCGTAGGAGCGCGCGGTGCCCACCGGCTGGCCCAGCCAGGCCCGCGGCAGGTTCTGTTCGTAACGGGCGTGGCCGGTTTCATGGATGGTGCCGAGCAGGCTGCGCGCGAAATCGTGGTTGCTGTAACGCGTGGTCAGGCGTACGTCTTCGGGCACGCCACCGCTGAACGGATGCGTGCTTTCATCCAGCCGTCCCGCCGAGAAATCAAAACCCAGCAGCGTCATCACCTCCTGGTTCAACGCACGCTGCGCCGCCACCGGAAACGGGCCTTGAGGGGTGATGATTTTTTCATGGGCCTGCTCATTTTGCTGGCTGATCTGCGCGTTTTTGATCAGATCCGGCAACCATGTCTTAACATCGCCGAAGATGCGGTCGATGTCCGCTGCGCGCACTCCCGGTTCAAAACGGTCCATCAGCGCGTCGTAACGCGAGAGTCCCGTGTCATCCGCCAGCAGTTGCGCCTCTTCGCGGGCAAGTTCCACCACCTCACGGAAATTTTCGAGAAAACCCTTCCAGTCATTGGCCGGGCGCTGGCTGCGCCAGGCATGTTCGCAACGGGCGCCCGCGAGCGACTTCGCTTCGACCAGCGCTTCCGGCAGTGCGTTGGCATCGCGCCAGTCGCGGCGGATTTCGCGCAGGTTGGCGCGGGCAAGTTCGTCGAGCGGCTCCTGCTCTGCAGCCTTCAGTAAATCAGAGAGCTTCGGATCGGTGCGTGTGCGGTGGATCAATGCGGAAAGCTCCGCCTCCGCTGCGGCGCGCGCTTCGTTGCCCTTGGGCGGCATCATCGCGTTGCGATCCCAGCCGACGATGGCCGAGAGATGGTTGTAGCGATAGAGCCTTGACCAGACGCGAGTCAGCTCAGCGTAATTTGGAGCGAGAGCGGGTACGGGTGCTGTGGACATATCGGTTGGACCGGTCAGAATTTACCGACATAGTCCTTCTTGATCAGTTCGACCCCGTTGTGGCGCAGGATGTTGTATGCGGTGGTGATATGGAAATAGAAGTTCGGCTGCGCGAACTTGAGCAGGTAGTCGCTGCCTTTGAAGGTGTAATCCTGCTTGCCCAGCTTCAGGGTGATGTCACGGTCGGCACTGGCGTCGATGACCGCCTGCGGTACGCTGTTGATGAACGCAACGGTCTTGGCGATGCGGGCCTGCAGTTCCGGGATCGTCTGCTCGGAGTCTTCATGTTTGGGCACCTCGACTCCGCCCAGACGCGCCACCAAGCCCTTGGCCAGATCACAGGACACCTGCACCTGGCGCGCGAGATGGAACATGTCGGGAAACAGTCGCGCCGCAGTCAGTGCGGCAGGATCCAGCTTTTTGGCATCGATGTGCGCCTGCGCCTTGTCGAGCAGCGCGGACAGGTTATTCAGCATGTGCACAAAACGCGGTACGCTGGCGGCATACATGGAGAGGGGCATGATGAATTCCTTGAATAAAACAGCTTGGGCGAATGAGCGTGAGGGAATAAACGTGAGGGAAAAAGTCAGGATGACTTTGCGCCTTCGAGCAGTGCCTTGATCTTCGGTTCCGGCTTCCAGTAATCGGCGCCCTTCAGGAATTTGCCGTTGGCGTCATAAATCGGTTTGCCGTCGGCGCCGAGTTTGCTCTCGTTGCTGTCCATGATGACATCCAGCACATCCTCCAGTGGCAAACCGTATTTGAGCGCCTCGGAGCGGCAGTAGACGATGACATCGCCGAGCAGGTCGGCCATGGCCACCAGTATTTCCGTTTGCGGCGCACCGTTTCTAGCCATCTCGACGATCTGGTCGATTTCATACACTTCATCCATCAGCGTCGCCTTGAATTTGCTCAGACGGCTGACGACATCCTCAGGCAGGACGGGGCGGTCGTTGGCAGGGAGTTTGTACATCGCGTTCATGCCGGCGATGCGTTGGGCAAAGGATTTGTTCATGGGTGATATCACTGGGGTTTGATGGATCGGAAAATCTCCCCCATTCTACGGGCTGAAAGCGACAGGTGGTAAATGACTGCATTACCCCCGGGCCGGGTGCCAAAGTGACTATCGACCCCGCTATTATTTTTTTGCGTCGAGCTTCGCCTTCAGGTCGGCAAAGGGATTAAAGGTCGCCGCCGGTACTGCAGAACCGGTATCGGTGCGCCCCGCCGCGTCCTTGAACTTTGAATGTTCATGCTCATGACAATAGGTACAGAGCAATTCCCAGTTGCTGCCGTCTGAGGGGTTGTCATCGTGATTGCCGTTTTTGTGGTGAACCTCGAGCAGTTGCAGGTTGCTGTTCGTAAACGTACGCGCACAGCCACCGCACACCCACGGATACATCTTCAGTGCCTGTGCCCGGTAGCCGGCAGCGCGCTGGTCGGCGGCGCGCCGGGCGTCGAGGATGACTTTGTCCAGCCGGTTAACAGGAGTTGCCATGGTCAATCCGGCTTAAACTGCAGCCTGCCCGGCCCTGACAACCTTGCGTTCCTCAGCCGCCGGCAGGTAAACCGGCTGGTATTCGGAGCGGTTCGGCTGGCCGGCGGCGACGTGCATCACCGCGTTGTCGAGATCGAACACGGTGGATGCGATGGTCATGCTGGAACCCTGCCCGGCATAGTCGTGCGGCGCGCGGCAAATTGCCCGCGGTGCGCCGAACTCATCGCGCAGTACGGCTTTGACATCGTCGACGGTGATGGCGCCGATTTTCGGTTCGAGCAGCTGGCGTGCGCGAAAATCGCGGTACAGGCTGTCGCCGTTGTAGGACTTCGCCACCCCTTGAGTCTGTGCCGCCAGCGACTGGAAGTGATTGGCATGCGTCAGCAGACCGCGCTCGGGATAAACCGGATAGACATTGTCCGGCGTGGTCTCGAAATCAATCGCTAGGCCATCGCGGTGGGCCAGCAGATAGTTGCCGGACGCGCCGCGCGGCGAGCGGGTGAGAATATCGATCGCCTCGTAAAAATGGCGCGAATTGAGAATGCGCCGGCGCAGGATCGGGATCGGCACGCCGACCCGGCCCCGATCCTCGCTCGAGGTCAGCATATTGCCGCAGACCACGATGCCGTGTTCGTTGAAACCGTCGCGTCCGACCATGCCGGCCTCGACGATCAGCGACAGCGCCGGCTTGTCCTGTTGCCGGATGCGCAGCAGCACCACGCTGTCGAGCGCCGGGCTGCGCCAGTCCCAGTTCTTGCCGACGATGACGCCACCGTGCTGCGTGGCCTCGGGCAACGCGACGATGGTGGTGCATTCGGTCGCGGCCTGGCTGCCGCCGCTGGCACCGTACATCAGCTCGGTGCGGCAATTGACGGCAACGATGTCTTCAAGCTGCTGATGTGAACCCTCGGCAATGCCGCGTATTTCGGCCATGATTGCCGCATCAATGGCTTCGATCTGCGCCGCGAACGCCCGCGCCCGCTCGCGCACCTGGTTCAGCGACAGTTTGGAGTGGCTGCCAAATACGCCGAGATAAAACTCGATGGTTTTCGCCACCCGGTCGGCCGCGAGTGCGCCATGCTGCACGCCACACTCGCGCGCATCGCCTTCGAGGCTGTAGACCGGAAACGGTTTGTAGGCAGGGGACATTCGGGCCGCCGGTTTATTCGATTTTGATGTTCTGCGTGGTGATGATGCGTCCGAGCTTTTCGATATTGCCCTTGAGCATTTCGCGCAGCTCTTCCGGCGAGCTCGCCGCCGGATCAAGCCCGCTTTCGAGCATCGGATCACGCACTTCCTTCAGGGTGATCATTCTCTTGACCTCGGCGTTGAGTTTGCCCACCACGCTGTCAGGCAGTCCCGCCGGACCATAGAACCCCATCCATGACGGAAAATCATAACCGGGCAGTCCGGTTTCGGCGATCGTTGGTATCGACATCGCGGCGGCCGTGCGCTTGGCACTGGTCACGCCGAGCGGGCGCAGCTTGCCGAGCTTGATGTATTGCATGGCTGCGGCGATGACGCCGAATGAGAGATCAATGCGCCCCGCCATCAGATCCACGTAGCCGGGCCCGCTGCCTTTGTATGCCACGTGCAGCATGTCGATCTTGGCCATGGATTTGAACAGCTCAGCCGCGAGGTGCGGCCCCTGCCCGATGCCGGATGAACCGAAACTCAGATTGCCGGGCTGCTTTTTGGCGATGGCAATAATGTCTTTCGCTGTTTTCGCGGGCACAGTTGGATGTACCACCAGTACCAGCGGATACGTGGCAAATAGCGAGATCGGCGCGAAGTCGCGCAGCAGGTCGAGCTTGACCGTGGGATACAACGTGGGCAGCGCCGCCATTGCGCTGCCGGCGATCAGCAGCGTGTACCCGTCGGGCGCGGCGCGGGCCACGAACTGGCGGCCGATCACCGCACCGCCGCCGGGGCGGTTCTCCACCAGAAACTGCTTGCCGGTGGCTTCGGTGAGCTGCTTGGCGAGTATGCGCCCCATCAAATCATCGGAACCGCCGGGGGCCGCCGTGACGACAATCCGCACCGGTTTTGTCGGATAGGTCTGCGCAGCACAGGCCAGCGAAAAAACCAGTAGCGCAAACCCGATGATGCTTTTCATATACAGCTCTCCGTTGTTGCCCATAAGTTATGGTCGGTTAGTTCTGGCGCCCGGTTACATGATAAAGCGGTTGTCATCAATAACGATACCCTAAGTGTAGCCATGGCGATCACAACGGGCAATTCAGCGCCGGGGCCCGATAAACCATGTCGCGCCGGGCAGCCAGGATCACTTTGTCCAACGGGTCGTTGGTATTTGCCTAGTTGTCCTCATGCTTGCGATCTGCGCTGCCATGTGGAAGCTACCGGGTGGATTATGGAAACGGGATCCATTTGATGTCCACAGGACATTACCGCAGGACGACGGCGTAAATGTAACGTGAATATAACTTCTGCCACCTCACCATATACTGCGGTCACTTCCGGCTGAACCATGGCTCGCCCCGGGAGTCCAATTTTTTTAATCATCCCAGCCAAAGGAAAACTTCATGGTCATTGCACGCGTGAAGCTGAGGGCACATTCCCCAGGCGTACCGTCAGACATCCCGCCGCTGCCTCCAGAGAGGGGGCCGGAAATAAACGATACACCGCCATCCCCGGTGCCGCCGCCGGAGGAACTGCCGCCGCGCGAAGCGCCGATACCGCAACGAGACCCGCCGGCAATGCTGCAACGCTTCGGATAAAACGGCCGGTTCAGACGCACAATCGCGTGAAGTCGCGATAACATCGGGACCGTCCCCCTTTTTATTTACGGAAACGGGTTGTCATGTCGCAGGCCCCCAATATTGTGCTGTTCAGCGTCCACAAGGACGCTATGGATGCCGCTGTCCGCGCTTTTGCGGCCGACTGGCCTGAGGCGCGCATCAGCAACCTGCTTGACGACGGCCTGTTCACGTGGGTACGCGAGGCGGGCGTGGTGCCGGAGATGCATGACGTTTTCCGCCGCCTGACCCGCCACATGGTTTCGCGCAAAGCCGACGGTATCCTGTTTACCTGCTCCGCCTTTCGCGAAGTAATCGACACCTGCATCGCCGAATTCGAGGTGCCGATTCTCAAACCCAACGATGCGATGATCGAACGGGCACTGACGGCCGGCTCGCGCATCGCGGTAATGGCCACGGTGGGCCCGACCATACCGTCGATTTCCGCGGAAATCCTTGAAATGGCAGCAGTGCGCGGACAAAAGGTTGAACTGGTGCCTTATATGGTCGAGGGTGCGTTCGATGCACTGGCCGGCGGCGATGCGGCCGGTCACGATGCACTGGTTGCCGCCCGTGCGCGCGAAATCAGGGGTTGCGATGTCATCGTGCTGGCACAGTTCACGCTGTCGCGCGCTGTCCCGGCTGTCGCGGCGGTCAGCCACATTCCGATCTTCAATTCACCAGGTGCGGCTGTGGCCAAGCTGCGCGCCATGCTTAAAGCCTGAACACCCAAACCATGAAAATCGAATGCATCAATGCCGCCGTCGAACACATTAAACCCGCCCGCCCAACCGATGCCTATGCCGGCGGGGAGAGCCTGACCTTCCTGCGCTGCCGGGTGACCACTACTGAGGGCGTGACGGGTACCGGCGTCACCGGCCGTTTCCTCGCCGACCAGGTGGCGCACTTGCTGAACGGCGGCATCAATGCCACGGCAAGAGGCATGGATCCTCTGGACATTGAAGCCGTCACCGTGCAGCTTGCCAAAAAATTCAATCCGCGCCAGTCCACCGGCGTGTTCGTGTCTGCGATGTCGGCGCTGGACCTGGCACTGTGGGACATCAAGGGCAAGGCACTGAATCAACCGGTGGCGCAACTGATCGGCGGCGCGCGCAGTGCCGTGCCGGCCTACGCCACTGCAGGACTGCCCGCCTTCACCGAGCCCGAACTCATCAGTGCTTGCAAAGCCGCGCTCGCCGCAGAATTCCACGGTGCCAAAATCATCGTCGGCGCCGGGCGCAGCCTGGATGAAGACGCACAACGCATCCGTGCGGTGCGCAAGGCAATCGGCGCAGCACCGCTGATGCTCGATGCCAATTGCGCATTTACGGTGGCCGAAGCCAAGCGGCTGGCCACGCTGGTGGCAGATTGCGACATTGCGTTTTTCGAGGAGCCGGTGCGCGGCAATGATATTCCGTCGCTGGCCGAACTGCGCCGCGCAATCTCCATCCCCCTGGCTTCGGGCCAGATGATCCAGTCGGTGGCGTGGTTTCGCGATGTGCTCATCGCCGGTGCACTCGACATCCTGCAACCTAATGCCGCGTTCTGCGGCGGCATCAGCGCGATGCTGCGCATCCTGGCGCTTGCCGAAGCGCACGGCATTCCGGTGACCGGCGCCGGCGGCTTTGAAGCCGCGAACCTGCCGGTGATGGCCGGCCACGCCCACGGCGGCATGCTCGAAGTGCACGGCGCGCATGTCGCGCTGCGCGCACGGTTTGCTACAGAACCGGAATTCAGGAACGGCAAGCTGCAGGTGCCGTCCGTGCCGGGACTGGGCTTTTCGCTGAAAGACCAGGGATAGTCAGCGATGGCGCTTGTTTACGAAGCCCGGCATTTCATCCTGAAGACCCTGGACCAACCGCATGTCTCGCGCAGTGACGGCGGCCATGTGGTGATCGATCCGAAGGTGACAGTCGCAGACCGCACGCAGTTGTCACCCGAACAGGCCATCGAACTGGTCAAGCTGACCATGGTCGGCGGTGAAGCACTGAAAACCGTGCTGACGCGCAAAGGCATCCCCATCGGCCGCATCAATTACCAGGACAACGGCAATTGGCGGCAGGAGCTGCATGTGCATCTGTATGGCCGCGCGCTGGAGGCAACGCTGCAGCCGTGGGGCCATGCGCTGGCGTTTCCGCCGACCCGCGAAGCTTTCCGCAGGGAGATGGGCAGCCTGGAGCCCCTGCGCGAGGACGACCTCACCGAACTGCGCGCGGAGATCGTCCGCCTGCTGACGACGGAGAAATACCGGGGGTTTTAAAGCACTGAGCGCCGCCGGGCGGCGACGCTCAGTTCATGCAGCAATCAGCCCGCGCATTTCAGCACGCTTATTTTCATCCGGGAGTTGCGCCCGAGGATTTGACGACCAAGCCCCATTTCTTGATTTCCACCGGCATCACTTTAGCCAGTTCGTCGGGCGTACTGGCCAGCACATCCACGCCCTGATCGGCGAGGCGTTTGGTGATCTCCGGCGTACGCAGCGCCTTGGCGAAACCTTCATGAATGCGCAGCGTAACGTCGCGCGGAATGTTGGCCGGGCCGAGCAATGCATACCAGCCGCTGGTTTCAAATCCTTTGAGTGTTTCGCCGATGGCCTGCACATTGGGCAGTGAAGCCGAGCGTTTGGCGCTGCACACGCCGATGGCGCGCAGGCGGCCCGAGTCAATGAAGGGTTTCGCGGCGAGCAGCGTGTTGACCTGGAACTGGATGTGGCCGGCGACCAGATCGGTCAATGCCTGCCCCGCGCCCTTGTACGGGATGTTCACCGCGTCGATTTTCGCCATGGTCTTGAGCATTTCGACAGCGAGATACGCGGAATTGCCCGCCGCAGTGCCCGCGGTCAGCTGCCCCGGTTTCGATTTGGCAAGGGCGATGAATTCCTTGACGTTGTTCACCGGCAGCGAGGGATGGACCACCAGCACGGTCGTCGTCAGGCCGAGCTGGCTGATCATCGTGAAATCCTTTATCGGATCAAACGGTATTTTCGGAAACAGCGTCGGATTAATCGCATGCGGGGTGGTGGCAATGACCATGGTGTGGCCATCGGGCGCGGAGCGCGCGACGAACTCGGTGCCGATCATGGTCGCGCCACCGGCGCGGTTCTCAATAATGATCTGCTGGCCGAAATTTTTGCTCAGTTCCGGACTGAGCAGGCGCGCGAGGATGTCGGTGCCGCCGCCGGGCGCAGCGGGCACCACGATGCGGATCGGCTTCGACGGGAAGGTCTGTGCAACGGCGGTTTGGGTGAATGCGGCGGCGAGCAGTAGGCCTTGGATCAGCGCCAGCAACTGGCGACGCGGGGCTTGCGGATAATCATTGTTCACGGGGATGTTCGAACGGGTGGTTGGATTTGTGGCGGAATCGTACCATCAAATTCTTACGGTTACGTTAACCTAATGTTTTGCAACAGCCCTTGAATCACTGCGGCGCACCGTTGCGGTCTGGTGTGAGCATCGACAGATTTCCAAACTGGAAGCGCCGTGCGGGAGGCGTTCCCGCTTCGTAGTGCAGCAGCGACAGCGCCGGCACTGTGACGTTATCGCAGACTTTATTCACGCGATAGACCTCGATCACTGTTTCCAGTTTCGATTGCACTGCACAGCTCACCGCCACGCAGGTGATCTCCTTCAGCCAGGAGCAGACTTTCGTGGTGGAACCGTCAGCCTTCGCAATGGCGGTGAGAAACGGGGCATTACCGCGACCGGACTGCTGCGCGCCCTGATCCGGCAGCACGTCGACCAGGACGGTAAAAAAACTGCCGTTTATTTCCAGCGCAGCAAGCGTCTTTTCCATAAACAGGGACAGATCCCGGGTGTACGAAAAACCGCCGAACACATCGGTAACAAGCCGGAACTTCCCCAGCTCCGCCGGCGCGTACTCTCGCATCCGCCGGCCATGCCAATACTGTATTTGATTTGCCTCGAGCCTCTCCGCTGTTTGCTGCCAAAGGGGTGTGCGCCGGTCTTCGATCGACATGGCGACAGCCTGCGCCTTCTTGCCGCGCAGCTCCTGACCCTCGCGATTCATCGCGTCGTATCGGGGCGTGTAGTAATCCAGCACGGCCTGGCCGCGGCCGGCCCCCACATCCAGCCAACGATCGCCGGGTCGGAGAGTGGCCAGTTCATGATCGAATCCGGAGAACAGCGTGGCCTTATACGCCAGCAGTGATCTGTCGATGACATAACCCGACGGTATGTTTTCCCCGGGGGTCTGGTAGATTTTTTCCTGCTTTAAAACTTCTTCCTTGAATGCGGGACGGTCCTGTGCAACGACTGGCGCCGATGCCATGACAACAACCAGCGCAGTCAACCAGGCGGTATTCAGCACATGTTTCATTAAACCCTCGACACTTTTTTAGAGAACTATTTTTCGTGGCTGGCGATGAAAAACTACCAAGTAGTAGCGGATAACAGTCAGTGCAGTAGCGTAGCAAGGAATTGACGGCAAAGTGGCGATATCCGTCTCAGTTTTAACGCAGCGCGCACAAATTCTATAAGTAATTGATTTTAAATACTTTTATGCCGATACTGCGTCCTCCTCTAAAGCTGCCCGGCCTGCCATGTTAAGTTCCGCTTTTCCAACATCAGGCACAACACCATGAGCACCCCAGAAGCGAACAACACTGACACCCGCCGTTTCAAACTGATCCCAGTGGAAAACCTGACGTTGGAACAGCGCACGCTGACCGAGGCCATCAAATCCGGCCCGCGCGCAAAGCTCGCGAGTTCCGGCGCATCCAAACCGGGGCCGCTGGGCGGGCCGTTCAACGTCTGGCTGCGCAGTCCGGGCATTGGCAATATGGTGCAGCAGCTCGGCGAGGAAATCCGCTTCCGCAGTTCGCTGGCCGGCAAGCTCAACGAACTGGCGATTCTGATCGTGGCCCGGCACTGGACTTCGCAGTACGAATGGGTGGCCCATCACAAACTGGCGCTGGAAGGTGGACTGAATCCGGCGATTGCTGCAGACATCGCGCAGGGCAGACGCCCGGCGGGCATGGATGCCGACGAAACCATCGTCTTCAACTTCTCGCGTGAACTGCTCGATACCCAGGGCGTCAGCGATGCCAATTACAAGGCGGTGCGGGACCGTTTTGGCGAACGCGGCGTGGTCGACTTGATTTCGGTCAACGG